>JAOZNY010000452.1 GCA_029933565.1 Bacteroidales bacterium | reverse complement strand
CAAAGGAATGATTTAAATTTTCTTTGCGTCTTTGCGTCTTTGCGAGAAATTCTTAAACAGATGAAAAATTCAATTCTTGTATTGGTGTTAGTGTTATTTAGTGCCCTTGCTTTTACGCAAACCAGTGAACCGATAAACCATAAACTATTCGTGCAGATTAATCCGGAAACATCAATGATATCAGTAGTCGACTCCATTAGTTTCCCCGAAGGCGCAAAGCGGGAGTTTCTGCTCAATGCTGATTTAAGCGTTGTGGGCAAGAAAATATCAATGATTGAAACTGAGGAAAACCACAAGGCAAAAGATGTTGGCATGGACAGGGATGATGTTGATGGCGACAGCAAAGTAAAACTTAACAAATGGCAAATTAAAGGCAAAGCCAATAGTATTGTCATTTCCTATTCGGGAAGAATAAAATCAGAATTTAGCGAGAGTGAAGAAAACTACCAACGTGGCTTTGCCGAATCTCCCGGAATAATTGATACTACCGGCATTTATTTGGCAGGCTCAACATTCTGGGTTCCTGTTTTTGAAGATAAACTGATGACCTTTACTCTTACAACAGAGTTGCCGGATGACTGGAAAAATGTTACTCAAGGAGAGCGTACAAATGAAGAAATAATTTCAAATAAACATTTTGATACCTGGCTTTGCAACAGTCCACAGGAGGAAGTTTTTCTGATTGGCGCAAAATTCAACGAATACACTCACAGCATGAATAGCGGCATTAAGGCAATGGCTTTTTTACGCACACCTGACGAAGGTCTGGCTAACAAATATCTGGAAGTAACAGAACAGTATATGGAAATGTATACTGGAATGCTAGGCCCTTACCCTTACACAAAATTTGCCCTTGTTGAGAACTTTTGGGAGACCGGCTACGGCATGCCTTCTTTCACCCTTTTGGGAGAAAAAGTTATTCGTTTTCCATTTATTCTGCACTCCTCCTACCCTCACGAACTATTACACAACTGGTGGGGAAACAGTGTTTACGTTGACTTTGAAAGTGGTAACTGGTGCGAAGGCACAACAGTTTTTATGGCCGATCATTTAAT
>JAOZNY010000451.1 GCA_029933565.1 Bacteroidales bacterium | reverse complement strand
TGAGCAACCCTCTCGACGTAATGACTTATACTGCTTACAAAACAGCAAACAAATGTTCAAATAAGGTATTTGGTATGGCCGGAATTCTTGATACAGGTCGTTATAGGGCTTTCCTTGCAGATGCACTTAATGTTTCACCAACCGATATTCACGCTTTATTATTAGGTGGACATGGTGATACCATGGTTCCACTACCACGTTACACTTCGGTTAATGGTATTCCTGTTACACAGTTACTTGGTAAAGAAGAACTTGACAAAATTGTTGATCGCACCAAAAAAGGTGGTGGCGAATTAGTTAACCTTATGGGAACTTCGGCTTGGTATGCTCCAGGTGCAGCTGCTGCCCAGATGGTTGAAGCAATTGTTGACGATCAAAGACGTATCTTCCCGGTTTGTGCCTGTCTGAAAGGCGAATATGGCGAAAAAGAAGTTTATCTTGGAGTACCTGTTATATTAGGCAAAAATGGTATTGAAGAGATTATTGAGATTGAACTTAATAAAGCTGAAAAGAAACTTCTTGAAGAATCTGCAAATTCAGTTCGTGGAGTAATTAAGGTTCTTAACGACATGAAAGTACTTGATTAAAAAAACTGCCTATTTCAAAAATGGTTGCGATTCTTGTTTAGGCATAAAGCGCTCTCTTCGGAGGGCGCTTTTTTTTGTACCTTTATGGGCAAGAAATGCTCCCGCAGATTTCGCTGATGAATGCAGAATAGTTTTTTATAAATTATCTCTCGTCATATATTTTCTGTGTTCATCAGCGTAATCAGCGGGAAAACACAACAGAAATGAAAAAACTAATAATACTAACCGGAGCCGGAATGAGTACCGAAAGTGGCATCAGCACCTTCCGCGATAGCAACGGCCTTTGGAAAAACCACCGTATTGAGGATGTAGCATCGCCAATTGCTTGGCAAAATACACCCGAATTGGTAATGGAGTTTTATAACCTCCGCCGAAAGCAATTATTTGAAGTTAAACCAAATGCAGGACATCTTGCACTTGTGGAGTTGGAGAAATATTTCGATGTACAAATCATTACCCAAAATGTTGACGACCT
>JAOZNY010000243.1 GCA_029933565.1 Bacteroidales bacterium | reverse complement strand
ACCTTTTCTTCATAAAAAGAAAAATAAAGAAGATAAATTTTCTTTTACTCCAATAAATATAAATGGAAATCTGGGGATTTATCTCTCATATAAATTTTAGCAGAAGAATGTCATGCTTGATAAACAAATTTTTAATTACATTTGCGATTAGTACCAAAATCAAGTATTAAAATTTTTTATTTAAAACAATAAATTTTGTTACAAAGGATTATTGTTCTTGGTTTATTATTATCTTTTTTGCAACCATTATTCTCACAAAATAAATATGTAAAAGTAAACGGTGGTGTATCAGCCACTACTATTTTTTATTCTGCCAATGGCATCGAAAATAGAAAAGATCCCTTTTCCTACATATTGTCGGGTAATGTTAATGTAACAAGTTTCGGCGTTTCGCTTCCATTTTCGTTTACCATAAGCAACCGCAACAGCGAGTTCCACCAGCCTTTTAACCAATTTGGACTGAGCCCTAAATACAAATGGGTTACGCTTCACTTAGGCTATCGCAACATTAAGTTCGACCCCCTTGTTATGAACGGTCATCAGGTGTTAGGCATCGGGGTAGAGTTAACACCGGGCAAATTCAGGTTTGGTGCTATTTATGGCAGATTTAAAAAAGATATCAATATTGCCCATTCGGTCAACGTACCTGAAATTGATTCGCTTCAGCAATATTCACGAAAAGGCTATGCCATAAAAATTGGTGTAGGATCCAAAGAAACATTTGTGGATTTTATTTTTTTAAACGTCTCCGACGATACCCTTTCCCTTGAAAACCATAATCCGGAAAACTCCATTTCCCCTTCTGCAAACACAGTAATTGGAATAAACACAAATATTAAATTCTCGAAAAAGTTTTTGTTTAAACTAAATGGTGCGTACAGTGTTTACACAACCGACCTTTATAGTATGCCCATAGATATTGGTTCAATATCTATGCCGTCTGTTTTGCCCCCGATAAATATTTCTACCGAAAATTATTATGCAATCAAGTCATCTTTTACCTACAAGCCCATAAAGCAGTTTTCAATTTCGTTGAATTACAGGCGCATTGAACCCAATTATAAATCAATGGGGGCATATTTCATGCAAAATGATGCTGAAAACATTACTTTAAATACATCCTTTTCGATTTGGAAAAACAAAATTAGAATAGGGGGTTCGGTGGGTACCGAACGAAACAACCTAAATAAAGTAAGGAGTTCGACTACACGAAGGTGGATTGGTTCGGGGAATCTGAACTTTAATCCAACAAGGAGTTTTGGGCTCACAGCCAACTATGCCAATTTTAGTTTAAACCAACAGGGCGATGCTGTGCAAATTGCCGACTCGGTTAAACTTTACCAAACAAGCAGCCAGTTTTCGATTATCCCGCGCTATATTGTTTTTGCCGAAAAAACCAGTCATATAATTATGCTCATGTACAATTCAAGCCGCCTAAACGATAAAAATCCATACACTTACCAGTTTACCGAGTTTCACCTTTCAAATTATATGATAAACTATAATATTAATTTCCTTCCTTCGGGTTTTGGTTTTACTTCAAATTTCACTTATTCGGTTGTTGACATGGCTATGTCGAAAAACAATAATAAAACCATTGCTTTGGGCTTATCGAAAAATCTGTTGAAAAACAAACTCTTGTTGCGATTTAATCAAATGTTTACTTTCAGCAACAGCAATAATCAGTCGCAAACAATAATACGCCCGGTAATTTCTGTTTCGTACAAACCCGCTAAACATCATCGCATTAAATTTCATTTTATCTACAACAAAAATATATCAAACCAACAAAACTATTCTGAAACTACTGCCGATTTAAGTTACCATTTCACTTTTTAAATTTCTCAAATCATGAACATGCAACCTATCCACATCGCAAAAGCACTAACACACAAACCAACAACTACCTTATTCAAAATGCATATTATCAGTAAATTACGTTTGTTGGTGTTCTTTTTTTTAATGAGTACTTATTTTGCCCATTCGCAAAATCAGGTTATTATTCAAATAATGGTTCCTCCGCCCTACTCGCCGCAATTATCATACTATTTGGGCAGCCCAAACCGATTAATTCTCACTTTAACAAACAGCACTTCAAGTGAAATAGACCTTTATTTGCATGGTAAATTTACCTCTGACGATGGCAGCATTGTTATTGAAACCTCCGACAATTATAAGCCTGGGCAATATCTGCATTTAAACCCATTCGAAAGCTATCAGGCAACTCTATTCGATCTGGAAAACATTTTTCCGAATGGTGATATAAACTATACAGGAATTACCCAAGAACAACTTATCAGCCAGCAAGCAGTACCCGAAGGAAATTATCAATTCTGTTTTCAGGCACTCGATTTTAATACCGACCAGTTTATTTCAACATATACCTGCTCAAATATTTTTCCTATTCTATATATTGACCCTCCAATAATATTATCCCCATTTTGTGGCGACAGTATTATTGAAACACAACCTCAAAATGTAATTATCTCATGGTCGTTTCCGGTTGGTGCAATGCCCGACAATGTGGAATACAACCTCCAAATGGTTGAGATGTTTCCTGACGAAAGAGACCCCAACGATGCCCTGGCTTCAACTGGCCACCCTTTGTTTTTAGATATTACAACAAACATAAACACATATATTATTGGGCCGTCAGATCTTGAATTAATACCTGGGAGATCGTATGCATTTTTAGTGAAAGCGGAAGATAAAGATGGTGAAATAATTTTTAACAACAATGGGAAAAGCGAAGCATGCTGGTTTAAATACAAAAGTTTCAACCCTCTTCCTTTCGATACACTTGATAATGGCTTTGTTGACATTGTGCTCGATGATTTTATTAATGATTTTGAATTATTGCCAATCACAACAATTAGCGGCCAGTTATTATCAAAAACGGCTTCAAGTGTTGGAGCAACATCTGCCGGCAGTACCGCACCTTCGGGCAACCAGAGTGGCAGTGGCGGTTTTAACTATCAAAACTTAATCAACAATAATTTCACCAATGGCGGAAATTCAAACATTAATAATTTAAGTATTGTTGGTGGTCTTGGTTTTAATAATCCTGGCAATAATATGATGATGGCACCGCCTTTTGGAAGTGGTGAAATTAATGCTGCCGTTGTGGATATTGGAGGTGCCGAACCGCTTAGAAACACTGATGTCCGCCTTGTACAAAGGTTTAGTTTAAAAATGGATGATGGCTTTTTTGAAACCCGGAGTATCACAGGTGATGGTAATGGTGGTAGCCTTAATATTAGCAGATATAAATTTTACGATCTGCTTGGTAACGAGATCTGCCAAAATAAAGTTCTGGGATCTTTAGGTAACGTACTGGATGTTTGCACTACCGACAATCTGGGCAACTATAATTTCAATTTCCAGACAGATTATTTTACCGGCCCTGTTTATGTTGCAAATGCCAGTGGTAATTCATTTCTGCAACCTGATTACGTGGGTATTGTAAGTTTAAAGATAGAAGTGATAAACCAAAAGTTTTGCAGTCCCGATATTGATGTTTTTGCCAAAGCCGGTGATATGCTCAACATCTCACCACAAGTGGCATTAATAAAAGATTTTGAACTTTTTCTAACAGTTGTTTCAGAATATGACACTTATAATAATGCAGGAGGAGACTCAATTATTTATTATGGTCACGACATTAATCCCAAATCTATTCCCGGTGGGCAACCAATTCCCAATGCAAAAGTTAAAGTGCTGAGGGATATGCAGGCATTAAGCAATGAACATCCTGCAATTTTATTGGCAGAAGGGCAACAGTTAGGAAGTACAACTAATAATGAAAATGGTGAATTTAAAAATGTTTTTATTGGTGAAACTGATGAAGAAGGGAAAATAAGCATTCCACGGCTGGTGATGCATTGGGAACCTGTTGACGGGCAAAACCAAAGTCCTTATTTATTTAGTGTGCGTACTCGTTCGGAACAGGCCGATAGTACTTATGAAAATACCAATTATAATTTTTATCCATTTTTTGATGACATCACCGGGTTGCCTTTGTCTGTTGATGCCGGTAGTACTACTTTGTTAGATGACGATGCTGGTTTTTCGGGTTATGCTCCTGTAGTTTACAATCATTTTTATACTACTCCATCATCGGCCACCGACCGTGAAGTGCGCCTTGAGGCTGCCCCTCCAGAA
>JAOZNY010000242.1 GCA_029933565.1 Bacteroidales bacterium | reverse complement strand
AAAATGAAGTTTGGTTTCAGGATTTAACTGACCATTTGCTTATTTCACAGAATAAATTCTTTTTTGGAGATTTCAGAATGGATTTGATTCTGGCATACCAGCTTAACAAACGAAAACTACAGGGTTCTGAATTTACACCAGCCTTTGAAATGGTAGATATGCAACTTGGCACTTTCTCTTTTCGGCTTAAAGGCCAATACGAATTTTCTGACAATTTCAGTCTAATAGCAGGTACTCAGGGCTTTACACAAAGCAATACAAATTTCGAGGCACCTGATCGAATTCTTCCCGATGCCAATATTTTTGATATTTCTTTCTACACTTTAGCTAAATATGAAATTGACAATATCTTAGTTTTAGAAGCTGGTTTGAGGTATAGTTATAAAATAGTGGATGTACCTTTACAAGAGTCTTCAGGGCACAGCAAAATAAGCGAAGAAAACACCATTGAGTTTAACAAGGACTATTCAAACCTAAGTGCCTCAATTGGAACTACTATTAATCTAAATGAGAAAAACATACTCAGGCTTAATCTGGCATCGGCCTATCGCAGTCCAAACCTTGCCGAACTTACACAAGATGGAATGCATGGTACACGTTATGAACAAGGAAATCCAAACCTGACTAACCAGCAGAACCTGGAAATTGACTTAGGATACCATTTGCACACCAAGCATACCACCCTCGATATTTCGGGTTTTTACAATAATATTTATAACTATATTTTTCTTTCTCCAACTAACGACAGTACTGATAATGGGTATCGAATTTATAAATACCTACAAACTCCCTCTGTTTTGTATGGAGGTGAAATAATGCTGCACGTTCACCCCTGCCCTCTTCATTGGCTTCATATCGAGGGCTCTTATTCCTACATTGTTGCTAAAAAGAAATCGGGTGACTATTTACCACTTATTCCGGCAAACAAATTTAAACTGGGCTTGAAATTTACAAAAGACCAGATGAGATCGCTCAGGCATACATACTTCAGAATTGGAGGTAAATATGCCTTTGAACAATCAAAACCATCAGAATTTGAAAGCCCTACAAACTCCTATTTTATCTTGGACATGGGAATAGGAACTGAGATAAAAGTAAAAAACCAATTATTATTAATTGATATTACTGCCACTAACCTCTTAAACAAAACTTATTATGACCACCTCTCGACTTTAAAAGATATGGGCATTTACAATATTGGAAGGAGCGTTAACCTTTCAGTTAAAATTCCATTTGGAATCAAAAATTAGCCATTTAATTAGTGTCCATAAAGTTAATTGCTTTCATAAATCAAGAACAAAAAAAAACAATTTTCAAACTACAAATAATATCCAAAAATCAATTTTACAAAAGTCAAAAATGTTTAAACCTACACTAGGAAAAGTCCCTAACTTAATCCCTCTAAACCTACATCATGCTTCTTGAATAGTGAAAGTCACAGACTTTCTTTTATTAGAAGGCTGAAGATGAAATCTTCAGCCAGTTGCCATTTAATAATTACAATTTGGAAAAGTCTATAACTTAAGCCCTCTAAAGCTTTATCACATTCCTTGAATAGTGAAAGTCACAGACTTTCTTCTATTAGAAGGCTGAAGATGAAATCTTCAACTAGTTGCAATTTAATAAGTACGATTTATAATTACAAACTCATATACTTTTCATGAAACTAGATTTTATTTTCTGCTCCTCTGAAACCTACCAGTATTTGATAAAGTCTGCAACTTCACTCTCTCTCCTAACAGCATTGATTTATTCAGGAAATTCCTCCATGCGTTTCATCTGCTGCGCTTCTTTACTTAACAGAAACCACAACGAGCAATTATTCACATCTAATATATTTATATATTTGTAATATCTAAATTAACACTTTACAAATTTTCTATGAAAGAAGAAGTATTAGTCCTCGGTGGTGGTTTTTCTGGAGTTGAATCGGCCATAAAATTATCAGGTCTAGGACATAAAGTAACTTTGGTTTCCAATAGGAATTATCTCTTTATTTATCCTATTTCAATCTGGATTCCAATAAAAAAGAAGACTTTTAACGATGTATCTATCCCTTTGGAAAAACTAAGTAAAAAACATGGCTTTGAGTTGATAATTGATGAAGTAGAGCAAATAATTACTAAAGAATCGAAAGTGGTTCTAGGCAATCAAACCCTAACTTACGATTATCTGGTAATAGGAATGGGAATGCACAAACATATGGCTAAGGGACTAGAGCACACACATTCTATTTGCGGCAAACCGGAAGAGGCAGTAATTATTGAAAAGGAAATTGAAAAAATAGTTAAGAAAGGACAAGGCAAAATTGCAATTGGCTTTGGCAGTAATCCAAATGACCCTTCTGCAACAGCAGTGAGAGGTGGCCCGGCTTTTGAACTACTATTTAATTTTAGCCATTATTTTAAAAAGAAAAAACTCAAGGATAAAATAGAACTTACCTTCTTTGCCCCTATGCCTGAACCGGGCAAAAAGATGGGGAAAAATGCCTTAAACAAAATGGATGTAATGTTTGAGCATTACAAAATAAAAAAACAAGTAGGAAAAAAGATAAAACGCTTCGAGAAAGGTGCTGTTATTTTTGAAGATGACTTAAAACTTGAAAGTGACTTAATAATATTTATACCGGGAGGAGATGGCCATTTGGTAATGGAAAAATCAGACCTTCCTTTAAGTGAAGCGGGTTTCATAAAAATTGACGACAGATGCAAAGTTGAAGGTATCGATCAGGTTTATGCTGTTGGCGACATTACTGACCTCAATGGTCCAAAGTGGGCTGCCAAGCAAGGTCATATTGCCGAAGTTATGGCCGATGTTACTGCCTACAATATTCACCATCGCATAAAGGGCAGCGAAAAACGCAAAACCTACCACAACCACCTGAATATAGTTTGTGTGATGGATTCTGGCGATGGAGCAGCCTTTGTTTATCGTAAAGCCGATTTCGATATTATTCTTCCTCTACCAATTGTTGGTCACTGGCTGAAACAAGCATGGGGATTTTATTATAAAAATACTAAGCTGAAAAAGATTCCGAGAGTTCCGGGGATGTAATTCCCATTTTAAATGATTACAAATGATTAACCTATTTTTGCAATGAAAAATGTAAAAACATGGGACACGATTATAATCATAGCCACCCCCATAATTACACAGTATCAGGAAAAAATATTGGGGTAGTAATTTTCCTTAATGTATTAATTACTATTGGGCAGTTAATTGGTGGTATAATCTCTGGCAGCGTGGCTTTGCTAACTGATGCCCTTCATAATTTTAGTGATGTTATTTCCCTTTTGCTGAGTTATATTACTAATCGGTTGGCGAAAAGGAAATCGACAGTACAACAAACCTACGGATATAAAAGAGCAGAAATATTATCCGCTTTTGTAAATTCTGTAACACTTATAGCCATAGCCATTTACCTGATTATTGAGGCAGCGGAAAGGTTCACAAACCCCCAGCCCGTACTTTCCGATTTGGTAATATATTTTGCCCTCGGAAGTATTATCATTAACTTCATTAGTGTACTACTTTTAAAAAAAGATGCCAAGGAAAGCATGAACATTAAATCGGCTTACCTGCATCTGCTTACCGATGTTATGACTTCCATTGCAGTAATGCTGGGTGGAATAGCAATGAAGTATTATGAAGTTTATTGGGTTGACAGTATCTTATCGATTGCCATTGCATTTTATTTAATATTCTCAAGTTACAAACTGCTAATCGACTCACTAAAAATACTTATGCAGTTTACTCCCAAGAATATTAATGTTGAAGACATCAGCAAAGAAATAGAAACATTAAATGAAATAAAGAATGTGCACCATGTTCATTTCTGGCAACTTAACGATAAGGATATTTTCTTTGAAGCACACATTGATTTAATGGAGGACATTAATATCACAAAATTTCAGGATGTGCTAATGGAAATTGAAAAGATCCTTCACAAAAGTAAAATCACTCATTTTAATATTCAGCCTGAATACAGCCGCGATGACAGTAAAAATCTGATTATTCAGCATTGATTAAAATGCCTCGGAAAAAGTAAAAAAGAACTGCGAACGCCCATCGTAAAATCCTAGATCAAAGCGCATATTAGTTCGTGTGGATTCACTGACCATCATTCTGAGTCCCACACCGTAAGTCCACTTAATGCCTTGAAG
>JAOZNY010000241.1 GCA_029933565.1 Bacteroidales bacterium | reverse complement strand
TAATTGGCCTAATTTTGCAAATATTATTACATATTTAGGCCTAATTTTGCAATTTAATTTACATATTTAGGGGTATTCATTAAAACGTATGGTATTAGTTACGTACTTAAATCGAAATAAAATAAAAACAAACCTATCAATATTTTTGTTGGTTTAATTATTCTTTGGGCATTACCAAAACTTTTGCCCTGTCAGCCTTACTAATTTTTTTAAGATAAGCACGTAAACTATTGTACTTATCTGCTGAATATGTTCCTTTTTTTACAATTTGTTTTCTTGTATAATACAACTTGTTCCCATCCAACTTAAAACTAGTGTGAAACTCTCCAAAATCTGATATTAGAGTATCGTTTTCAGGAAACGATTTAATAAAATAACCATCGGGGATAACAAACTCTAGACTGTCAATTTTAGTAATTGAACGATGGATATAAATATCTGATTCCTGTTTGTTAATTGGAGATGGGACATCGATTTCAGTATTAAAAAAGTTAATGTCGAAAAGTAACCTCCCGCCAATTTTCTTAACATATCTATTAGCCGTAACAAAACAATCCTCAATAAAATAAGGATAATCAGACCTATATTCTGTAATTTTATAATCTTCATCATTTATCGAATAATTCTTGATGTGAATATTATTTCTAATTCGGTCCATTCTCCTTTTTCCTTCAAGATAATAACTGCCTCTTTTATTATCATAATATAATCCCTGATGCTTTTTTTCAATTTCAGCATATACATCACCATTCTCATCAAAAAGAATAACAGCTTTTCTCAACCTGAAATTAGATAAGGAAGGAATCCTCACTAATTTACTGTCATTCTCTTTAATTAACAATGCTTCCCTTCCTTCAGTAAAAGTGCCCATATATCCAAATGGATTTCGTTGGCTTGTACATTCAAGCCATATAGTATCATTACCATTGGGTACACAAAGAATAGCATGATTAAATTGATTTGATGGAAATTTCTTTCTTATTTCTTCAACATTGTCTCCGGCCTTAATAATTGTATAATACGATTCAATATCAATTGCTTGCAACAAAGAATAAGTATAATTTGAAAGGGCTTTACAGTCGCCATAACCATTTTCATCAACTTCCATGGCCGTAAAAGGCTGCCAGCCACCAATTCCTATTACCACATTTACATAACGGGTTTTAGACTGAAGGTATTCGTAAACCAGTTTTATTTTTTCTTTGTTGTCAGTAGCACCTGAAGTTAATTTCAATATTTCATTTTTTGTTTCGGATGATAAATCTGAGCGACCATTGTTTAGTGAGTATATCCAGTCTCCAAATCCTTCCCAACTACTTGCATCGCCTACATAACCATCCATTTCAAACTGTGAAGGTGCCAACTTAACTTTCGGAACAAGATCAGCAAGCCTTACATCATAATCCTCTCTAATAATTGGCATTATACTTTTAAACTCCCATTTATACTCTTGGTAATACTTTCGGTTAATATCATAACCTTCTCTTATAATTGGCTCAACATCTAAGTTTTCCTGAACATATCTTAATTGTGCCGGTATATTCACAACAAACTCACCCTTTTCCATACTCATTTCGTATGAATTAATAGGATAAAAACTTGGATATGACAAAATTCCATTTAAGGTCTTAGTGTATGACCACTCTATTGTAAAAGGATATTCATAATATTCAGGATCATAATATTTTTGTCTGATGTCGGCAAACAATGCTGATTGTGAAAAAGTTGAAAGGTCATATATATCGCAATTTGGTACTCTTTTTACTTTTCTACCATACTTATCGTAGAGATTAATTTTTATTGAACTAATGTTTGAAAACTGATCGTAAACTTTTTGAAAAACTGAATTATAACGGTGGCTTTTATGTAGTATTGTAACTGCATATTTTTGTTTTATAATTGCATTTGAGGGTGATTTAACAGTAAAATGCATTTCATTGGTACGCACTACCGAACCAACATCTTTTTTAAGTTCATCAGCTATCCTTTCAACGCTGTAGTTTTGTGCGAAACCTGTCCCAGAAAGAATACTGAAATACAGCAAGAAATAAATTGAGGGAAACAATGCTTTCATATCCTTTTTAGTTAATGTTTATAATAACAGGCTTACTCTGGTTACTTACAATATGTGTATAAAATTCTCTAATATTTGCATATACCGATTCTGGGAAAACAACTCTGTTAATCATCAATTTATAGTTTAGGGTAAGTACATTATTAGTAAACTGATACATCATAGTGAACTTAACTGAATTTTCAGGTAAACTCATATTAGCGGGTTCGGGCAATTCAGCAATGGAGAAGTTTGAAGGTAATTTTATTCTGATAACACCAGAAAAAGTTTGCTGATATGTAAAGTCAACCGGGTATTTACGATCTTTGATTTTAAAAGGATTTTCTTTTATTTGCTCCAACAGAAACATATTTATATAGGCTTGATTATCAATAACTATAATGGCATCCTCAATTTCTGTTTCATATTTTTCAACAACAGGCTTTTCCAGGTCTTTAATATTCTCAATACTATAATCTGTTATAATAAGTCCGTTGTTTTTTTCCATTAGATTTTCAACATAATCCTTATCACCCAAAAATTCATCATAATTATTACGGAATCTATATGCAGCATAATCCTTGTTGCTATGGCTTATTACTCCCGTTAATATTAGATTTTCATCAAGTTCGAGATCGTAAAAACTCCTTTTAGAGAATTTTTTATCTGGAATCAATGAAAGTTTTTTAACCTCCCTATCGTCCAAAAGCCTGCCAAAATAATTAAGGCATCTGGGAGGTAACATATTGTAAGGCAGATTTTTGTCGGTGGCATCTAAAAGCATAAATTTTGTGCCGTCAACCTGAACGTAAGGCATTACGTAATTAAGTTTATTTAGACTTGGTTTTACCGGATCGAGCATGCCATTTGCGCGAGTACTCATAACCATTGGTATTAAATCAATATCAAGTTTTTGCAACAGTTTTATCAGCATAATATTAATATCTGCCGAATTACCGCTTTTATTATAAAGTACTTCAGATAAATTAGCCTCTGAAAGAAATAGTCGACTGCTTCCGTTCCATTCCATTATTAATTTAATTGTTTCCACAGCCATTTGAGCCATTTCTGTTTCGTTTGTTGCTTTTTCTTTTATTTTAGATGCGTATTTATTAAGAAAACTTGCTCCTCCCAAATCGATAATTTTTCCAAACCGTTTATACTTATGCATTAAAGTATTTATGGTTTTCCATGAATAGGCATAATCCAAAGGATAATACCCGGGAAAATGTGTTTCCAAAACATCAAGTTCTATTTTGGTCAAATAATTTCTGCTCGAACTTAAATAAGGTTCATTAATAAAGGCTGGCATGTTTTCAGCAACCCAATGCTGGTAATCAACCAACTTAGGCCTGATAAATCCTGTCAATGTTTTTCTAAAGGTTAAATATTGATTGTCGCCCAATTCTAATTCGCTGAACACAACAGGGATATGCTTTTGAAAATACCAATTAATAGGAAAACCATCGTATCTAACTTCAATGTCAATTACCGATCCCACCTTTACATCTGGTAAAGCCACATTATAAATAAACCTATAGTCCCATAGTTTCTCCTCATAAACTGATTCCTTTTCAAGTTTAGATACAACTATTTTACCATTTTCCAAATTAATGGTAACTCCTTTTATTCTTCCTTTTGCACTGGTATTAAACTTATTATTGGCCATATAATAGCCTTCCTTTTTAAGTATTTTTATCCTTTTATGATGGTAAAACTGATGGTTTTTGCCATCATAATAACCACTTTCATATAAAACTACTGCAGGAGCACTAGTATCAAGGCTATAAACTTTCATTGCAAGCTCTTCTATACTTATATTGCCAAATTTGATTTTTTTCTTTTTGGCAAAAGTTGTATTACTAAACAATACACCTACTAATATTAATACTGAAATACTTAATGATTTTTTCATATCGATTATAGGTTTTTTATAAAATTAAGAATTTAGGTAAATTTAAAATCAAAGATTTGCATTTAATTACATCAATTGCTAAGATAAAGTATTTGATAATTACCTTAACATCACCTATTGTTTAAAGGTGTTGCATAAAACCTATAAAAAAATTTAATATGATTGATTTATACCAATTATATTACCATTTGATTGATATTATTTGTA
>JAOZNY010000240.1 GCA_029933565.1 Bacteroidales bacterium | reverse complement strand
ATTCTTTCACATTCCGATGCGAAAATATTAATTGTGTCAAGTGAAGAACTTTATATTAAATTGAAACCTGTTTTCGACAAAACAGATTCAGTAGAAGAAATTTATACAATTGATGAGGTAAAAGGTGTAAAAAACTGGAAGGAAATAGCAGAGCTTGGTGAATCAAAAGAGAGTGAGTTAAGGTCTGAATTAAATAAGATGAGAGATGATGTTCAACCTAATGATTTGTTGACACTTCTTTATACTTCTGGAACCACAGGTCTTTCTAAGGGAGTGATGCTAAGCCATAACAATGTAGTTAGTAACTTTAAACTAGCTCATGGTGTTGTAACTTATATTAAACCAGGCGATAAGGCATTGAGTTTTTTACCTCTTTCGCATGTTCTTGAACGTGTTGGAAATTATTTATGGCAATCGCAGGGACTAGGTATTTATTATGCCGAAAACATTGAGACCATTGGCGATAATATGCGTGAGATTAATGTGAATATTTTTATTACGGTTCCAAGGGTTTTCGAAAAAGTTTACGATAAGATAATAAATAAGGGAAGAGATCTTAGTGGAATAAAGAAGGCCATATTTTTCTGGGCTGTTAAAATTGGCGATCAGTACGATCCCGATCCATCCAAACGTTCTGCTGCGTATAATTTTAAATTGAAAATTGCCAATAAACTTATTTTTAGCAAATGGCGTGAGGCGCTTGGCGGAAAACTAAAAGGTGTAATTTCTGGTGGAGCAGCATTACAACCTCGTTTGGCTAGGATTTTTTGGGCAGCAGAAATAATTGTTCAGGAAGGTTATGGACTTACAGAAACCTCACCTTTAATCTCAGCAAATATGCCTTCTTTTCCTGGTGTTAGATTTGGAAGTGTAGGACTGGTTCCTTCTTCTCTTGATGTGATGATTGCCGAAGATGGTGAAATTTTGGAAAAGGGGGCTAACCTGATGCTTGGATATTATAAAGACCCTGAAAAAACTGCAGAAGCAATTGATAAAGATGGTTGGTTTCACACCGGTGATATTGGTACTTTAGATGAAAACCGAATGCTAACAATTACCGATCGTAAAAAGGAAATCTTTAAACTTTCGGGTGGAAAATATGTTGCTCCACAGATTATTGAAAATGTTTTTAAGGAATCACAGTTTATCGAACAAATAATGGTAGTTGGTGAAAATGAAAAGTTTACAGCGGCTCTGATTGTACCTGATTACGTTTTTCTTCACAACTGGTGTTCCATACACAATGTAAAGTTTCGCGATAATGAAGACCTGATACTAAAGCCGCAAATAATTGAAAGGTATCAGAAAGAACTTGAAAAACACAATAAAGACTTAGGGCAAGTTGAACAAATAAAAGTTTTTAGGCTGGTTGCCGATGAATGGACTCCTGACAATGGGCTTCTTTCACCTACGCAAAAACTGAAGCGTAAAAAAGTGATTGAAAAGTATATTCCGCTATTGGACGATATTTATGAGAAGAATTAGGCTCTTTAGGAATTAATCTGTTTTTTAAAAACCGAATAAAAAATATTATCTTTTATTACAAGTATTAATGCAATTATATAAAAACTATCTAGCATAGTATCGAACAAAAATTGCTGAACATCTGAATTGTAATAACCTGTTAAAAAGGCTAAAAACAAAACTTGAAAAAATAAAAAGACTCCAATATTAACTGCCATCGAACGAAGAACAGTTTTTCTGTCTAAAACAAAAAATAGAAAAATTTGCCACGACAAAACAATTACCATTGGTTGCATAAAGCCACCGGTTTCCTGAGGGTAACTACCCTTTCTGCCATCTATTTTTGTATGAACTTTAAACTGATAACTATCTGTATTCTTTATTTTCTCCAGCTCAATGTGGGTATCACTTTTAAAAACACTAACACTAAAATTTGTTACACCAACCAATATTCTGGCGTATCCGGTTTCTAATCCAAATTGCCACCCAGTAAAAATTACCGATGAAATAATCAGAATCAGGATTATTTTATTTATAGTTGAATTTAAAAAAGCCATGGTTGTTTTATTAATTTGCTAAATTATTCTTTTGTTACACCATTTTCTGGTTCTTTTGTTTTCTTGCCACCGCTGTTATAGCGCCATGCCCAAATCAAAAATACCATAAATCCAAAAAGGATATTCCAAAGATAGTCGTGAACATAATGAAACATTAATGCTGAGTATTTTCCAATATATCCGACAGTAATAAATCTTAAATTATTTACTATAAAAACTGCCAGCAGGAAAATAACCAGTGTAATTAGTCGTTGTTTCCAACTTACCGGAGAAAACAAACTTAAATAAATTACAAAAATGTAAAAATTATAGGCTGTACATTCCATTACAATTTTCATGCTATAACCGCTAACTGAAATAAAGGGGAAACCGTTACTCTCGACCGGAAGGAATAACATTTTCCCAAAACCTAAGGCAGAGTTAAGGGTAAACCCTATAAAAAATTCGCCAACATCATTTTTAATTGAAGGTAAATGAAGTACAATTAAAGTAGCAAACCAAAGCCCAACTGCAAATAGCAGAGGCTTAAACTGATCCATTAACTTTTTAAAATTTTCTTTCTTGGCCAGTTTGTCCTGTTGCCTTTTTTTTTCTTGTTTCCGTTTACTTAGGTTAGATGACAAGTGATTAAAGTTTTAATTAATAGAATGAAAATAGTAAATATAAATATCAGCAGTATTTTTATTTACACCTCAAAAATACTAATTTTTGTTTAAAAAAAAAGGTCGCTCAATTGAGCGACCTTTTTTATAATATCAATAATATTTATTAAGCAATTTCACGTTTATAGCGGAATAAAATTGCAATACCAATTAAACCTATTAAAAGATAAATTGCCCAATCGGATATGGGTACGCCCACACATTTTTCGCCTTCTTCGTTTACTGTAACCAATCCTGTTTCGGTTGAAGTAATTGTTGCAGCACAATTAACAGTTTCTCCAGAATCAATTGTTACAGTAACTGTTTCGCTACCGCCTGCTCCTTGTGCAACACTTCCAATTGTCCAAGTTACCATAGTACCATCCCAAACGCCACCACCTGATGCCGATACAAAAGTAGTATTTGGAGAAGGAGTATAAGTCATTACAACATTAGTAACAGCACCGGGATTTCCATTTACATATCCTAAAGTGCATGTATAGTTTTGACCTGTAGAAAAACATGGTGCACTTGGAGTAACTGTTAGAGCAAGTGGGTTAAAGCCCTGCCCTGTATATAATACGGCAGTTGGGTTACCTATATCTCCTGAAAACCATGTAATTGTTCCTGTTCCTGTTGGGTCGAATACTGTTAAGTTATCGATGTAAGTACCACTACCATAGAATGTCATATATAAAAGACCAGAACTTTGGTTTACCGCAACCCCAAGGGATGGGCTATCACCTCCAGGATTATACATAGTTTCTGATCCACCAATTACATATTTACTTAGAGTACTAGCATAAAAACCTCCAGTTGAGTACAATATTTGATTAGGGATATCAATATCAAGCCCCACAGGTGGATGTCCAATTGCATAAGACCCTGCTAGTGTGTTAAAATCAGTTACACTGTAGTATTTAATTGAGTTATCAGCAGTGTTTCCACAATAAAGTATGCCCGCAAGATGATCTAATGCAATATCCCAACAAACGCTTAAACCAGGAAGTTGATGGTATGTTCCACCATAATCATTGGTTAAAACATAACCAGCAAAAGTCCAACTAAAACTATAAAAGTGACCTGTACTTCTATCGGTAGCATAGAGTTTTGAATTTACCGGATCAAAAGCAAGACCTGACAAGTCTGCGGCACCCGGTGCAGTAGTTGAGCCTAGTGTTTGCATGGTAACAGCATCAAGCATGTTTATAACATCACTAAATTCGTAACATACAAACAATACACCATTGGCTTCATCCATGGCAAGGCCAACGGCTCCTCCTGAAACATCTGGTACGCCCTGCTGTGTCTGATAATTTAATGTATTGCCGGTTACACCATAAGAATTAATGGGATTGGGGTTTACATTTAAATCAGCAATACAATAAACAGTTTCCTGTCCATAAGAACTAAATGAGATTGCCAAAGCAATTGCACTTACAAATAATAATTTGAATAATTTTTTCATGAGAATAAAGATTAGTTAATAAATAATTTTGAAAACGAATTCAAAG
>JAOZNY010000239.1:2304-4185 GCA_029933565.1 Bacteroidales bacterium | reverse complement strand
ACCAAAATCCCCCTGTTAATAAATTCACAAAACACGAGAACTCTATTCCAAATTACAGTATTTTTGCAAATCATTTTTTGAACAGATATTTTAAAATGGAAAAAGAAAAACTCTTTCAGGAATTCAATCCGGTTACAACCGATGAATGGAAAGAAAAAATAATAGCAGATTTAAAGGGTGCCGATTACGACCGCAAACTTGTTTGGAAAACAAATAATGGCTTTGCCATGCAGCCTTTTTACAGAAGCGAAGACCTTCAAGAACTGGAATACCTCAACACTCTTCCGGGCGATTTTCCTTTTACAAGGGGAAACAATGCAAAAACAAATGGCTGGAAAGTCAATCAGGTGATTGAAGTTGAAAGCATTGAAAAGGCAAATAAAAAGGCTCTTGAGATTAGGATGAAGGGAGTTGACTCCTTGACTTTTAATTTTAAAAGCGGAGTAAAACTTAGCGAAACCGACATTGAGAATCTACTTGAAAACATTCGTATTGATGTAATGGAAGTTAATTTCCGCTGCGACAATCCTTCTGAACTGATTAAGATAATTAACCGTCTTGCCCTAAAATACAATCGAAACCTTGAAGATATTAAAGGAAGCGTTTTTTGCGACCCTCTATCTGTGGCTTCGCTAAGTGGTGAAACTAATAAAACTGAAGGTGATTTTACAAGTCTGGAAAACAGCCTTAAAGAAGCAAAGCACCTTCCCAATTTTCACTGCCTCACAATTGATGGGAGCATCTTTCTAAATTCAGGTGCATCAACTGTTTCTGAAATGGCTTTTACCCTGGCAATGGGTGCTGAATATTTAAGTTATTTAACCGATAAAGGTTTTGATATTGACGAAGTTGCCAAACACATCAGATTTAACTTTGCAACAGGGTCATCATATTTTATAGAAATTGCCAAAATCAGGGCTTTAAGATTTTTATGGGCAAAAATGATCAATGAGTATGGGATAAGCAAGAGTGAGTCGGCAAAAATGTATATTCACTCAGTGAGTTCAAACTTAAACAAAACCATTTACGATCCTTATGTAAATATGCTTCGTACAACCACCGAAACCATGTCGGCAGCACTTGGCGGAGCAGATTCAATTACGGTTCTTCCATTTGATATTGCCAAAGGCGAAAACTCTGAACTTGGAGCAAGGATTGCACGCAACCAGCAACTTCTGCTAAAAGGCGAATCACATTTTGATAAAGTAAATGATGCAGCCGCAGGCTCCTATTACATTGAGGAATTGACTGATAAATTAATTGAAAGCAGTTGGGAATTATTTCTTGAAATTGAAGAAAAAGGCGGATATTCAAAAGCATTTGAAGCCGGATTTATTACAGAACGAATTAATACAGAAGCAGAGAAACTAAGAAGTGACGTTGCCACAAGAAGGAAATCAATTCTTGGAACAAATCAATACCCAAACGCACTGGAGCAGATTGAAGACTTCACTCCTCCAAATTTAATAGCAGACAACAAATTAGCAATCAAACCATTTAGGGTTTCCACAGAATTCGAAAACCTAAGACTGGCAACTGACAAATACTCAGAAAATTCACCAAGGCCAAAAGTTTGGATGTTTACTTACGGCGATCTTACAATGCGCAAAGCACGTGCTCAATTCGCAGCAAACTTTTTTGCATGTGCAGGTTTTGAAACAATCGATAATTTAGGCTTTGAAACAGTAGAATCAGGAATTGAAGCAGCGAAAAAAGAAAAACCAGAAATAGTAGTGATCTGTAGTTCTGATGAAGAATACTCTGAAATAGCATTACCAATCTTTGAAGTATTAAAAGAAAAGGCAATTATTGTTTTGGCAGGGTATCCGAAGAAATTGATTGAGAAATTTAAATCTGTGGGTTTGACAAACTTCATTCATG
>JAOZNY010000239.1:0-2204 GCA_029933565.1 Bacteroidales bacterium | reverse complement strand
AAAAACAATGAAACCAAACTTCAAAAATATAAACATAAAAACCAGTCCAAAAAGCAAATTAACAGATGCTGATTGGGAAACTAAAAACAATATTACTGATGCTGATTGGATAACCGCTGAACACATTACCTTAAAACCTGTTTACACCGAAAAGGATCTTGAGAACGTGGAACACCTCAATTTTGGTGCCGGTTTACCGCCATTTTTGCGTGGCCCCTATTCGAGCATGTACGCTTCTAGGCCCTGGACTATCCGTCAGTATGCCGGATTTTCAACTGCCGAAGAATCCAATGCTTTTTACCGTCGTAATATGGCAGCCGGACAGAAAGGGCTTTCAGTAGCTTTCGATCTGGCCACACACCGTGGCTACGACTCAGACCACGAGCGTGTTGTGGGCGATGTGGGCAAGGCTGGTGTTGCAATCGACTCCATCCTCGACATGAAAATTTTGTTTGATGAAATACCATTGAACAAAATTTCGGTCTCAATGACGATGAATGGTGCTGTACTTCCTGTTTTGGCATTTTACATTGTTACTGCTTTGGAACAAGGAGCCAAACTCGATGAACTTTCAGGAACCATCCAGAATGATATTTTGAAGGAATTTATGGTCAGGAACACTTACATTTATCCACCTGAACCATCGATGAAAATTATTGCAGATATTTTTGAGTTCACTTCGCAAAAGATGCCCAAGTTCAACTCAATTTCCATTTCGGGTTACCATATGCAAGAAGCTGGTGCCACAGCCGATATTGAATTGGCTTACACCCTTGCTGATGGTTTGGACTACATTCGCACAGGAATAAAAGCCGGTCTTGACATAGATAATTTCGCACCCCGTCTTTCGTTTTTCTGGGGTTTGGGAATGAACCATTTTATGGAGATTGCCAAACTTAGGGCAGGACGAATGCTTTGGGCGAAGATTGTAAAAAAATTCAATCCTAAAAATCCAAAGTCCATGGCATTGAGGACCCACACCCAAACATCGGGATGGAGCCTCACCGAACAAGATCCATATAACAATGTAGCACGTACTTGCATCGAGGCAATGGGAGCCGTTTTGGGCCACACACAGTCGCTGCACACAAATGCCCTCGACGAGGCTGTTGCCTTGCCAACAGATTTTTCGGCACGAATAGCCAGAAACACACAGATTTATATTCAGGAAGAAACTGATGTTTGCAAATCTGTTGACCCTTGGGCAGGCTCTTACTACGTTGAAAAACTAACAAAAGATATTGCCGACAAAGCCTGGGCACTAATTGAAGAAATTGAAGAAATGGGTGGCATGTCGAAAGCCATTGACACAGGTTTGCCTAAAATGAGAATTGAAGAGGCTTCAGCCAGAAAGCAAGCCCGCATCGACTCTAACAAAGATACAATTGTAGGCATTAACAAATATAAACTTGAAAAAGAAGAGCCCCTCGACACGCTTGACATTGATAATACTGCAGTTAGGAAAGCCCAGTTGGAAAGACTTGCCAAACTTAGAGAGAATAGAGACGAAGAAAAAGTAATAAAAGACCTTAAAGCAATTACTCAGGCTTGCAAAACTGGCGAAGGCAATTTGCTTGAACTAGCAATCGAAGCCACAAAAAATCGTGCTAGTCTGGGAGAAATTTCATTTGCCATGGAAGAAGTATTCGGAAGATATAAAGCAACTATCCGTTCCATTTCAGGAGTTTATTCGGCTGAAGCCGGAAGTCAGGATTCATTTAAAAAAGCCCATAAATTAGCAGATGAGTTTGCTAAATTAGAAGGACGTCGTCCAAGAATAATGATTGCCAAAATGGGACAGGATGGCCACGACCGTGGAGCAAAAGTTGTTGCCACAGGCTATGCCGACATAGGTTTTGACGTTGACATTGGACCATTATTCCAAACTCCGGCAGAAGCAGCCCGGCAGGCAGTTGAAAACGATGTTCATATTTTAGGCGTTTCCAGTTTGGCAGCAGGCCATAAAACTTTAGTTCCTCAGGTAATTGAAGAACTCAAAAAGAATGGACGCGAAGACATAATGGTTATTGTGGGTGGTGTTATCCCACCTCAGGATTATCAATTTTTATACGATTGTGGAGTAGTTGCAATTTTCGGACCAGGAACAGTAATTACTGAGGCAGGTGTTAAAATGCTGGAATTGTTGATTGAAACTAGGAAGTAGGATTGCTTGTTGAAGGGTTATCATTGTTGTCGTTGTTGTC
>JAOZNY010000052.1:13252-15389 GCA_029933565.1 Bacteroidales bacterium | reverse complement strand
ACTCATTTAATATTGGTAAAGCGAAGTAGATCATTTTTGTTACTGGTTGCTGGTTACTGGTTACTAGTTACTGGTTACTGGTTGCTGATTCTTAATTCTGTTTCTTGATTCTTGATTCCTAATTCCCATTTCCATTTGCCATTTAAAAAAAAACATTTACTTTTGGCTTGTTTAAAACTATTCTAAATAAATTTATGTCAGATAATACATTAATTCAGAAACTACCGAAGCATCTCCACTCATATATTATTGAACAAAACTACGAAAATTATACGGCACGCGACCAGGCTGTATGGCGTTATGTAATGAAACGTAATTTAGATTATTTGCCCAAGGTTGCCCATCAGTCGTACGTAAATGGATTAAAAACAACAGGTATTTCCATCAAACATATTCCTTCAATTGAAGAAATGAACAGGGGTCTTGGAAAAATTGGATGGGCCGCTGTTTGTGTGGATGGATTCATCCCTCCTGCGGCATTTATGGAATTTCAAAAGCATAATGTGCTTGTTATTGCAGCCGATATACGTGCGTTTAATCAAATAGAATACACACCTGCACCCGATATTATTCACGAAGCAGCAGGTCATGCACCAATTATTGCAGACCCTGAATATGCTGAATACCTTAGGTATTTTGGGGAAATTGGATCAAAAGCATTTTCTTCAAAAAATGATTACAAAATTTATGAAGCAATAAGGCACCTTTCAATTTTAAAGGCAAATCCTTACACACCTCCAAAACACATCTCAAATGCCGAGCAGCAACTTAGCCGGCTTAGTGACAAATCGGGAATGCCATCTGAAATGACATTAATACGTAATCTTCACTGGTGGACTGTGGAGTATGGACTTATTGGCAGTCTGGATCAACCAAAAATATACGGCGCAGGTTTGCTCTCAAGCATTGGAGAAAGCAAAAATGCCCTCAAATATGCTGTCACTAAAATCCCTTACAGTATAGATGCAATGGACTATGGTTTTGATATTACAAAGCCACAACCACAGTTATTTGTTACTCCCAACTTTAAACAATTAACAAAAGTGCTCGATGAATTTGCCGACCAAATGGCATTACGCACCGGTGGCCTAGATGGGTTAATGAAAGCGATTGAATCAGGTGCTACTGCAACTGTTGAGTATTCCTCAGGACTTCAAATATCCGGTACTTTTTCTGATGTACTTATTTATAGCGGCCGACCAATTTATATAAATACCAACGGACCAACTACCTTAAGTTTCAAAAATGAGGTGATTAAGGGTGAGGGGAAAGAAAGCCATGCAGATGGCTATGGCTCACCAATTGGAAAAATAAAAGGCTGTCTGAAACCTAGCAGGTTTCTTAGCAATAATGAACTTTCACAGATTGGAATAGAAATGGGTAAAGAATGTGAATTTGAATTTGAATCGGGAATAAAAGTAAGTGGAATATTAAGCCGCATTCATAGAAAAGAAAATGTTTTGATTATGCTTTCCTTTGACAACTGTACTGTTAAGCATAACAGAAAAACACTCTTTGAACCTACGTGGGGCCAGTATGACATGGCCATAGGTGAGAGTATTGTTTCAGCCTTTTCAGGCCCAGCCGACCCAGATGGCTTTGGTCTTAAAGCAGAAGCAGCAGAAGAAAAAACTCAGAAAATTGAATATGACAAACAAACACTTAAAATACATTCAATTTATAATAAACTTCATGAAATAGATTTTATAAGTAAAGATGCGGATGAAAAACTCACCTCATTATTCGATGACTACGAAGAAACTGGGCAAGAGGACTGGCTATTGCTTACCGAAATGTATAATATGTCAAAAAATATTTTAGTATTGAGCAATATTTCAAAAAGTATTTTCGAGAAACTAGAAAACATTAAAAAAGAAAATCAAGAATTATCACACTTAATCGAGACAGGGATTATTTAGAAAGTTGTCTAAAAACAATTCATTTATTTTTACAAAAAATTTATAAATGAAAAAAACAGAGATATCAAAAGAGATACTAATCGAAGATCTTGTAAATGATTATGCTTTCTCGGTTAAATACCTAATGGAACAAGGAATCAGATGCATTATGTGTGGCGAACCAATTTGGGGAACATTGGAGGAAGCAGCCAAAGAAAAAGAATTTACCGACAATGAAA
>JAOZNY010000052.1:1401-13152 GCA_029933565.1 Bacteroidales bacterium | reverse complement strand
ATTTGGGGAACATTGGAGGAAGCAGCCAAAGAAAAAGAATTTACCGACAATGAAATAAAAGAAGTTGTTGAGGAAATGAAAAAACTTGCTAAAAATGAAATTAAGAATCCTGATAAACTTCCAAAAATAAAAACAAATAAACTTTAATCAGTATTCTTCAAGGCTTCTTTTTACTTATTTTTGACAAAACCAAAATTTATATTTTGTTAAAATGACTAATAAGCCTTTTAAAAATAAATATCATTTCGTCCTCAAGCTTCTTGGGTTTATTCTATTAATGGTTTTAGCATTTATTATTATCAGATTAATATTGAATAAGGAAGATAACAATCCTAGAATAATTAATCAAGAAAGTGGTTTCTTTAATAAACACAACAAAGCCAGACAAGAAAAACAACTAGAATTTACTGATACTTTAGTTTCACCTTTTAATAAAGAAGAAATACAACACCACAAAAGTTTCAAGTATTTTGATATTGATGAGAAATACAATGTGAAAACAAAATTTACTGTTGACACTACACATCCACCTTTTGAAATGTCAACAACTACAGACCGAAAGCCAATTTATAGGATTTACGGCTACCTCAATTTTAGCATTGCAGATACTTCTTACAAATTAACAGCCTATCAAAACATGGGATACAAAAACCATCCCGAACACGGCAAATACCTTTTTGTGCCTTTTACTGACTTAAGCAATGGTAAATTCACATATGGCGGTGGAAGATATCTCGATATTCTAATCCCTTCATCCAACAGTGTCTTTTTGGACTTTAACGAAACTTATAATCCTTATTGTGCATATTCAGAACGATGGTCATGCCCTTTGGTTCCTTTTAATAACCACCTGAATACTAGTATTAACGCAGGTGAAAAAAAATACAAATAAGTCTTTTGATATGACTAAATACGAAATAAAACTTTTAATTGTAGAAGACGATAACGTAATAAGGAGTATTTACCAGCGGGTTTTGCAGAACACAGTTGCTAACATTCTGGTGGCAGAGAATGGCGAGGAGGGTTACAACATATTTCTAAAGGAAAATCCCGACCTCATCCTAACTGATATTAAGATGCCAATAATGAATGGCCTCGACATGATAAACAAAATCAGGGAAGAGAATAAAGCAGTAAGGATTTTAATAATGTCAGCCTATGGTGAATCACGATATTTTATAAACGCCATTGAATCAGGAGTTAAAGGTTTCTTAACCAAGCCTATTAAAAATGAAGATCTAAAAAAAGCAGTTGTAGAACAAGCCAGCGATATCCTTCTTGAAAAAAATCTGGTTGAGGCTGAACTAAAACGCAGAACTGCAGAAAATGAAAAGGAGAAAAGCGATAAAATTCTTAACAGTCTTAGTGAAATAACAGCCACAATATTCCAGCAAGGCTTAAATGATGCAAGTATTGAATTTGGCCTTAAACAAATTGGTGAAGCTACCCAATCAACTAGAGTTGTTATTATTAAGTTTGAAACTGAAAACGGCAACAGGAATGCCCAAATTTTAAACATTTGGCGTGCAAACAATGAAAGCAAAGAATATGTAAAACTACCTAACAATGAGATTGGCTTACAAACACCTATGCTTGAAGGTTGGCATAAACTCATGAAAAGCAATAAGATTGTTGGTGGTAATGTTAGTAATTTTGACCCACAGATGAAAAGTCTTTTTGAAATGTTAGGATCAAAGTCGATAAGTATAATGCCAATTTTTGTAAATGAAGATTTATGGGGAGGCTTGGTATTAGAAAACTCATTAACAGAACACGTTATTTCTGAAAATGAGGCCAAAGCAATGAAAATGGTAGCATACAATTTCGGAGCCGCCCTTTACAGAAAAAGTGTTGAGAGAGAACTGATTAATATGAATCTCAATCTTGAAAAAAGAGTAAAAGAAAGAACAAATGAACTTGAAATTGAGGTTTTTGAAAGAAGCAATGCTCAAGCCTTGCTTAGGGAAAGTGAAGAAAAATATAGACTTATTTATGAAAATGCAAGTAACGGAATTCTTTTAATTCAAAATGAAACTATCCTATTAACTAACCCAACCATGGTAGTATTAATGGAATTAATGCCACGCGAACTTATCGGTCATAAGTTTTATAATTTTATTAAGAGTTCAAACAAAAAAGACATCAGGAAGTTTTTTAAGTCTGACAAAATGCACATGACTGAAAGTTCATTTGAGATAATGATTTCTACACAAAGTGAAAAAGAAAGGTGGCTTGACATAAAAGTAAATGGAATTGAGTGGGATGATGAGCCAGGTTTTTTGGTTTTTGCCTCTGACGTTACTTTAAAAAAGAGTGCTCAGTTGAAATTAAATGATCTCAACAAAAACCTTGAAAAGAAGATATCACAAGAGATTAGCCGAGTAAAACAACAGCACCAATTATTAATACAGAAAACTAAACTGGAGTCGCTAGGTGAACTTAGTGCCAGCCTTGCCCACGAAATAAATCAACCTCTGGGTGGAATTTCTATGGGACTCGAGAACATTATCTTTAAAATGTCGCAAAATGAATTAAGCGATGACTATCTAAATTCAAAAGTCAATGTATTATTTAGTGACATTACGAGGATAAAGCAGATAATTGAACACGTACGTACATTTTCACGCGATCAACAAAATGCCGAAGTCAAACTATTAAGTATTGATAAAGTTGCTAAAAATGCAGTATCACTTATTAAACGACAGTATGCAAACCATGAGGTTGACCTAATTATAGAAATACCAAATGATACATATTACACATTGGGCAATCCTTTTAGGCTTGAGCAAGTTTTTCTCAATATCCTTTCAAATGCCAAAGCTGCTGTCGATGAAAAGTTTGAACAAAATTATAAAGATTATAAAAAAAGAATAAAACTTTCCATGGAAAAAGACGATGAGTATATTTTTATAAACATAAGTGATAACGGTATTGGCATGCCGATAGAAGTTATGGATAAAATTTTTGAGCCTTTCTTTACTACAAAAGATCAGCAAAGCGGTACAGGGCTGGGTCTTTCAATTTCATATGGAATAATCAAAGAAATGAATGGAGAAATAAGGGTTGAGAGTGACCCGAATTCATGTACTAAACTAACAGTTGAATTACCAATAACAAAATCATAGAATGGAGAAACTAAACATACTTGTAGTTGATGATGAAAAAAGGTTGTTAGAGGAAATAGAAGAATTTCTGAACAACAAAAAAAAATACAAAACATTCATGGCATTAAAGCCATCAATCGCTTTTTCTATACTTGAAAAACATAGAATTGATATTGTTATTCTGGATATCAAACTACCAGAGATGAGTGGAATTGAGGTATTAAAAAAAATTAAGGGAACTTATAAGGAAATTGAGGTAATAATGGTTTCGGGTCATGGTGATATGTCCACTGTTATAGAGGCAATGAGATTTGGTGCTGTTGACTATTTCCCTAAACCCTTTCGGCTTGTTGACATTAATAATGCAATTGCACGTACCCATAGGTTTATAGAACTTACAAGAGAACTAAAAGAAACAAAATCGGATTTAAACCGCCTTTCAAAGAAACTCTTTGAGAGTATAGGAGTTCAAATTATTGGAAACAGCAAAGGTGTTAAAGAACTGGTTTCCATGATGACCAAAGTAGCAAAAACTGATAATACTTCTGTTTTGGTGCTTGGCGAAAGTGGAACAGGAAAGGAACTTGTTGCCCATGGAATTCACCATTTAAGCAAAAGAAATAAGCAAATTTTCTACTCTGTAAATTGCTCTGCCGTACCCGAAAGTTTATTTGAGAGTGAGTTTTTTGGTCATAAAAAAGGTTCTTTTACTGGTGCAACTGATGATAAGGAGGGCTGGTTTGAAATTGCCGATAAAGGAACACTTCTTCTCGACGAAATAAGTGATATGCCACTAATGCAACAGGCAAAATTATTAAGAGTACTTGAAGAAAGAAAAGTAAATAAAATTGGATCAAGAAAGAGTCGAACTGTTGATGTTAGAGTTATTGCTGCATCAAACAAAAACCTTGAAGAAATGGCTTCAAAAAATGAATTTCGCCTCGACCTATTCCATCGTCTTGGGATATTTGTAATTGAAATACCGCCACTTAGAGACCGAAAAGATGATATCCCGATTTTAATAGATTACTATTTTAATCATTACATAAAACAAATGGATAGCAAAATAAAAAGAATAGATCCTAATGTTGTAAAACTACTCTCCGATTACGATTTCCCGGGAAATATCAGAGAATTAAAAAACATGGTAGAAAGGGCTGTAATTTTATGCGAAGAGCCTACTCTCGGCATGGAGTACTTCCGTATTAATTCAAAACAAACAGCAGAAAAAGAGATAGAAAATACAACTTCTGACAAATCAGTAAAAATCGACAACTACGACCTTGAAGACAATACTAAAGCACTAATAATAAAAGTGCTTGAAAAAACAAACTACAATAAATCAAAGGCTGCCGAATTGCTAAATATCACTTGGCAAGCCCTCGACCGTAGAATTAAGAAACATGGAATTAAGCCAGAATAAGGGAAATAAATACCAACAAAAAACCCCGTCTTGCTTTAGCAAGACGGGGTTTTTCATTCTTAATTTCTGAAACTATTTTACGGCATCAACGATGGCTTTAAATGCTTCAGGATTATTAACTGCAAGGTCAGCTAAAACCTTACGGCTGATTTCGATATCCTTTGCATGGAGTTTACCCATAAAAACTGAATAAGACATTCCTTGCAATCTTGCTGCTGCATTGATCCTCATGATCCACAGAGCCCTGAAATTACGTTTTTTAACTCTTCTATCACGGTACGCGTACTGCATTCCTTTTTCATACGCGTTTTTAGCAACCGTCCAGACATTTTTCCTACGACCAAATTGTCCCTTGGTCTGCTTCATTACCTTTTTCTTCTTGGCTTTTGAAGCTACTGCATTAACAGATCTTGGCATTTTTACTAATTTTTTTTCATTATAGCGCTCTTTCTTGGAGTCTTTGTTAAGCTATAACAAATGTTAAACATTTAATTTAATTAACTACGAAGCAATGACCTTATTCTTTTCTCATCCGCAGGGTCGATTATCGCAGAGTAAGTAAGATTACGTTTGCGTTTTTTCGACTTTTTTGTTAGGATGTGACTTTTAAAAGCATGCTTCCTCTTAATTTTACCCGAGCCAGTGAAGGTAAACCTTTTCTTGGCGCTGGATTTAGTTTTCATTTTTGGCATTGCACAAATGAATTTAATTGATTATTAAAATTATATAATTATTAAAAGGATTCTATTTTTTTGGCGCAATTATCATTATCATCCTTTTGCCCATAAGTTTAGGAAGACTTTCAACCTTTCCTATCTCTTCTAATTCCTGGGCAAACCTCAATAATATATATTCGCCTTTATCTTTATAAATTATCGATCTTCCTTTAAAGAACACGTCAACTTTAACTTTGGCACCGTCTTCAAGGAATTTTTTCGCATGATTCAATTTAAAATTAAAATCATGGTCGTCGGTGTTTGGTCCAAGCCTAATCTCTTTAACAACAACTTTAGCGGTTTTAGCCTTTATTTCTTTTTGTTTCTTTTTTTGTTGGTAAAGAAACTTTTTGTAGTCCATTATTTTACAAACCGGTGGGTTTGCCGAAGGCGATATTTCAACCAAATCCAATTCCAGTTTCTCAGCCAAATCCTGAGCATCCCTCAACTGGTAGATATTAGTTTCTACATTTTCACCCACTAATCTAACAACAGGGGCTGTAATCCTTTTGTTGATTTTATTTGGGTCTTCTGCTTTTCTAAACGGCTTTCGTGGCCTTCTTCTGCCTCTAAACTGTGCTATTGCTGTGTCCTCCTATATTTATTCATACTTTATTTATCTGTAGCGGTCAACTTTTTAACTTCATCGTTAATCAGTGCCGCAAAATCTTCTAAACTAAATGTTCCTAAATCGCCTTCTCTGTGTTTCCTTACCGAAACACTACCATCATTTTCTTCCTTCTCCCCTACTATCAACATAAACGGAATTTTCTTCAACTCAGCATCCCTAATCTTTCTTCCGGTTTTTTCACTCCGGTCATCAATTAGTCCTCTGATATTCTGTTTATTCAGCAAATTTAAAACTTTTTCGGCATAAGCCTGATATTTTTCACTAATAGGCAAAATAATTACCTGATCAGGTGTAAGCCATAATGGGAAATTTCCGCCACAATGCTCTATCAAAACAGCAACAAACCTCTCCATCGAGCCAAATGGTGCCCTATGAATCATTACCGGTCTATGCTTCTCATTGTCTGAACCAATATATGTAAGATCAAATCTTTCGGGTAAATTATAGTCAACCTGAATTGTACCCAACTGCCACTTCCTGCCTATGGCATCCTTTACAATAAAATCCATCTTGGGACCATAAAAAGCAGCTTCACCATATTCTGTTATAGCATTCAAGCCCCTTTCTTCGGCAACTTCCCTAATGGCAGCTTCAGCTTTTTCCCAGTTCTCATCGCTACCAATATATTTTTCTTTCTTCTCAGGATCCCTTAATGAAATCTGAACCATAACATCCTGAAAATCAAGAGCACTAAATATCTTCTCAATAATGTCAATTACGGATTTAAACTCATCCTTAATCTGATCGGGCGTACAAAAAATATGTGCATCATCCTGAGTAAAACCTCTAACCCTTGTAAGTCCATGAAGTTCTCCACTTTGCTCGTAGCGATAAACAGTCCCAAATTCGGCATACCTTATTGGCAACTCCTTATATGAATGAGGTTTTGCATTGTATATTTCACAGTGGTGTGGGCAGTTCATTGGTTTAAGGAAAAACTCTTCACCCTCAACCGGAGTCTTTATTGGTTTAAACGACTCCTCGCCATATTTTTGATAGTGACCCGAAGTTTTATAAAGTTCTACATTTCCAATGTGTGGGCTAATTACAGGCTGGTAGCCTGCTTCCTTTTGCACCTCCTTTAAAAACTGTTCAAGCCGTTCCCTAAGTTCAGCACCTTTGGGCAACCACAAAGGCAATCCCAAACCTACTTTCTGCGAAAAAGTAAATAGTTCAAGTTCCTTACCTAGTTTTCTATGGTCGCGTTTTTTTGCTTCCTCCAGCATAACAAGGTACTCATCGAGTTCTTTCTTTTTAGGAAAAGTTATTCCATAAATCCTTGTAAGTTGTTTTTTTGTTTCATCGCCACGCCAATATGCACCGGCAACTTTGGTAAGTTTAATAGCTTTTATAAATCCAGTGCTTGGAATATGAGGTCCACGACAAAGATCAGTAAAACTTCCACTTTCATAAAGTGTAATTTCACCATCAACTAAATCACTGATAAGTTCAAGTTTGTATTCGTCACCTTTTTCGTCAAAAAACTTTTCAGCATCCTGCTTTGAAATCTCTTTTCGTACAAAAACTTGCTTTTGACGTGCAATTTCCTGCATCTTATTTTCAATCTTCCCAAGATCCTTCTCCGAAATTTCGTAATCACCAAAGTCAACATCGTAATAAAAACCATTTTCAATATCAGGTCCTATCCCAAATTTAACTCCCGGATAAAGCAACTCAATTGCCTCAGCCATAAGGTGAGCCGAAGAATGCCACATTGCAGCCTTACCATCCTCATCTCTCCACGTCAACAACTGTAGTTCAGCATCTTGCGTAAGAACGCGTGTTGCATCCCATACCTCGCCATTTACCTTTGCCGCAAGTACATTGCGGGCAAGGCCTTCACTTATGTCGCGTGCCACATCCAAAGCAGTTACACCCTTTTGGTATTGACGTTCTGAATTGTCAGGTAATTTTATATTTATCATATTCTAATTTCGCTGCAAAAAATTGGCTGCAAAAGTACTAATTTATTGAACATCACCAACTAATTGCATAGGAATATTTTTTTATTAAATATTCTCATTTCTCTGTTGATTTCAACTTTTATACCTATTCCCTTTCCTATATTCTCATTGCTGATTAACAATGTTCTTATAATTGATTATTTTGATTGATTAAATATTACCATTGTTAATGAAAAACAAATACCAGTTTCTTCACCGCAAACGATTTAATTTTTAGTTTTGCTTGTTGAAACACAATATAATTATATCCAAATTAATATATTATGGCTAGAGATTTAAATAAAATTAAAGAAGCTTTAAGCAGTTATGGCATAATAGATGCTGCTGAAATTATTTACAATCCATCTTACGATCAACTTTACGAAGATGAATTAAATTCAAACCTGGAAGGTTTTGAAAAAGGGCAACTCTCGGAATTAGGTGCAGTAAATGTTATGACCGGCAAATTTACAGGTCGCTCACCTAAGGACAAATATATTGTTCTCGACGACAAAACAAAAGACACTGTTTGGTGGGCTGATCAAGCCAAAACATCTGATAACAAACCAATTGGACAAGATGAGTGGAAACATTTTTACAATCTTGGAGCAAAACAGTTGTCAGGCCAAAAACTATATGTAGTTGATGGTTACGCAGGTGCCAACAAAGACTCCAGAATCAAAGTCCGCTTTATTATGGAAGTTGCATGGCAGGCACACTTTGTAAAAAATATGTTTGTAAGACCTTCTGACGAAGAACTTGAAAACTACGAACCAGATTTCGTAATGCTTAACGCAGCAAAGACAAACAACCCTGACTGGAAAGGAATGAAACGTTCTGACGGTGTAGCAATTAATTCAGAAAACTTTGTTGCTTTTAACCTTACAGAAGGCAGAGCCGTTGTTGGCGGAAGTTGGTATGGTGGAGAAATGAAGAAAGGTATCTTCTCGATTATGAACTACTACCTTCCACTAAAAGGAATGGCTGCCATGCATTGTTCTGCAAACGTTGGCAAAGAAGGTGACACTGCTATTTTCTTCGGACTTTCGGGAACAGGTAAAACCACACTCTCAACCGATCCAAAACGAGCACTTATTGGTGACGACGAGCATGGCTGGGATGATGACGGAATTTTCAACTTTGAAGGTGGTTGCTACGCGAAAACAATTAATCTTGATAAAGAAAGTGAGCCTGAAATTTTTAACGCAATCAGAAAAGATGCATTGCTTGAGAACGTTACACTCGATAAAGATGGCAATATTGATTTCACCGATGGTTCGGTAACACAAAATACACGTGTTTCATATCCAATTTACCACATCGAGAATATTGTAAAACCTGTTTCAAAGGGCGGTCCTGCAACTAAGGTTATCTTCCTTACGGCTGATGCTTTTGGTGTAATGCCTCCAGTAGCAAAACTTACAAAAGATCAAACAAAATATCATTTCCTTTCGGGATTTACTGCTAAACTTGCAGGAACAGAGGTTGGTGTAACTACACCAGTACCTGCATTCTCAGCATGTTTTGGAGCGGCATTCCTAACACTTCACCCAACAAAATACGGACAAGAATTAGTAAAACGCATGGAACAAAACAATGCAGAAGCTTATCTTGTTAATACGGGTTGGAATGGAACAGGAAAACGTATTTCTATTAAAGATACAAGGGGAATTATTGATGCAATTCTAGACGGATCCATTGAAAAGGCTGAAACTAAGATGCTGCCTGTTTTCAATTTTGAAATACCAACAGCACTTCCAGGTGTTGACCCAGCTATTCTCGATCCTCGAGATACTTACGAAGATGCAACTGAATGGGACAAAAAAGCCGATGAACTTGCTGATTTATTCATTAAGAACTTTAAGCAATACACTGACAATGACGAAGGTAAAAGCCTTGTGGCTGCCGGACCTCAGAAATAAATATCTAAGTTTTTTAATAAAAAAAAGTCCCGGTTTCAAATTTGAAACCGGGACTTTTTTATTTATCTAAATGTAGTTTCTAAAAATTCTTTACAATTCTCTTTACCTCAAACTTCTCGATTGAATTTACACCAAGAAAGTAAACACCTGCAGGTAATTGACTAATCTTATTTCCTATTTCAAATTGAGTACTGCTTCCGTTTAAAGAAAACGAATCGGAAAAAACCAATCGTCCGTTTATATCCATCAATGTTAGTTTTGCTTCTGTCGCTCCATTTATATTAAGTTCAACTGTCAAATTATCGGTGAAGGGATTTGGGTAAGCGTTAATTATTTCTCCATTCTCTTCTTCTATCTCAATAGTTGTCATTACTGAATAAGCCTCCATAAAATCAGGTATTCCCCATCCCATATAATTATCAGGAGAAGATGAATTATTACCACTTTGTTTTATTGCAGCCCTAATTTCTGCCGGAGTCCTATTTGGAAAAGCCTGCATAAGGCAAGTGCTTATTCCTGCCATAATTGGTGAAGAAAAAGAAGTACCACTACCAAAAGTAACACCTGATCCCTCATCGGCGACTGCCGACCCCTGACCTTGTGCCATAATATCAGGTTTAGTTCTACCATCAGCGGTTGGTCCAATTGAACTAAAACCGGCTCTGTCACCATCACTTGTAACAGCACCTATTGAAAATACATCAAAACCATCAGCCGGTGCACCTATCCATGGAAAAGGATTGCCACCTGAGTTTCCTGCACTATTTACCACCAAAATTCCTTTACTCTCAGCAATGTCGGCTCCAATTGTAACAACTGCTGTACTACCATTCATATCTTCATAATCATGATCCCATACGGGCATATCAAAATCAATATAGCCAAGAGAAGAATTGATTACATCAGCACCAACACTGTCAGCAAACTCTGCTGCCGACACCCAGTTATATTCTTCAAGTACATTTTCGGTTACTACATATTCTGACCTCAAAAGCCAATAAGATGCCTTTGGAGCAGTACCAACAAGTTGCCCTTCGATATTGGCACCCATACATGAGAGAACCATTCTTCCATGGCCGCTTTCAGTAAAAACGCTACCACCAGGATGAACAAAGTCCTTTGTTCCCAGGATTTGATCATTTGCCCAAAGACTATCGAAAAGGGGCTGAGAATCAACCGCATAAAATCCACCATCCAGCACTGCTATTACCATGCCTTCGCCTTTATAACCGTCATCGTGGAGTAAAATTCCATTTAGTTGTTCAATTTGATTAGTTCCAAATCCGTAATTCATTGAACTAACAGAGTTTCCAGATTTTAGGTTTTCAGATTTATACTTATCGTCGGAAAAATCATTCATGAATAATGCCTTTTTTACAGGATCGTATCGGCTAACCATCAAGGAAACACCATCTACATAAGGTAAAGCATTGATATTTTCAATTACAGTAGGATCGGTGGTATAAACAGTTACACCGTTCATCCATTTAGTTGGAAAAAGCAAATCGGCACCTAAAGCCTCAACACCTGCAATGTACTGCGGGTTTACCGGCAAGTCCTGTGCGGTAATTTCAATTCCATACTTTGCCCTTCTATCCAAGGCTCTTTGTGTTAAATATTCCCCGGGATTGTTAATTGAATAGGGAGAATCATTTTTATCAGTAAACTGAATAAAATATTTATCGGGGGCTACCTGTGCAAAAGCAAATATGCCCGAAAATAATACGACAATTAAAAAAGTAATCTTCTTCATATAATATTATAGATAATTAATAATCTGTTTTAAAAAAGTCTGAACTATAATCTGACAAAAGTAATCAATCGGAAGTTGCCTGCACTTCAAATAGATTGTTGCTATGATTAATATCAGGTATTGTACTGCTTCCTAATTCAATCTTGGTAATTTCCTTTTCGCCATCGGCAACCATAATAATTGCTGTCTCCCCTGTTTGCCAAATAGATGTGTTTTCATAAAACTCATCCGAAGTTCCATCAGAATAATCAATTCGCAA
>JAOZNY010000052.1:0-1301 GCA_029933565.1 Bacteroidales bacterium | reverse complement strand
GGTTAAATATGCAGCCCATCCTTCATCCATCCAGGCATATTTCCTTTCGTTGATTCCCATGAAGAAAGGAAAATAAGAATGCGAAATTTCGTGATAAAAAAGCCCAATAGCACTTGCCTCACTCGACGGATCGCCATTGTTAGCCATCATTGGCGATTCCATACCACCAGTTTTCCTTCCATTACAAAATGATGTCATATGCTCGTAGGGAAAAGGCACTCCCGGCAAACTAAACGACATTAGTTCCACACTCTTTGCCGACCACAGGGCTGCTTTGCCAAATGTTTGTGTGCCATCAGGGTAGGCGGCATCAACAAAAACCCTGCGCTTTGTAATCGTATCAACTTCCACCGAAGTGGCATCCCAATTATAGTTGGTTGCGGCTCCAAATGTAAAATCGGGAACAAAAGTTGCCTGAAAATGCCAGATATTTTCTGCATCCTTAATAAACACCTTATTATCTACCCTATCTTTTGCTGTAATTATATTTACAATTTCATCACTTTGCTTAGCCTCATCAATCTTCTTTAAAACTCTTTTCTGATAATGATTATTAAGGTTCTGCAAATCGCCTGTTGCCCAAACCATAAACTCTTCGGGCACTTCAATCTTTACATCATAATTATTGAAATCGTTGTAAAACTCTGTAATTCCATAATATTCATTCATATCCCATCCATCAATGTCGTCGTAAACCGCGACCTGTGGATACCAATATGCGACAAAGAACCTATTTTCTCCATAATTACCCATACGCACCCAGCGTTTTTCAGGAATATGGAAATGCCATTTTACAAAAACCTCTGTTGAATCGCCCGGATTTAAAGTTTTATCAAGGCTCAAAACCAAATTAGTTGCAGTTGGTTGTGAATCTTTAATTCCCAAATCAATACTTATAGAATCGATGACCATCCCTTCTCCAATATCTGCATCGCCAATAGGCCAGCCTCTCGCATTACCTTTGCGATAAAAATTTTGATAAAGGCGTAAAACAATCCTGTCAAGACTATCAGGTGAATTATTAAAATACTTAATTGTAGCCTCTCCCCTTAGCATACTGCCTTCAGCATCAAGAACGGCATCAATTTTATAGTCTGAACTATTCTGCCAATACATTGCACCGGGCCTTCCATCAATTTGCCGCGTACCATTTTTAAAGGCTGCCTTTACTTCGTTGGGAATTAAGTTTGCAATCTGAGCATTGGTTAACAAACTGCCAACCAATACAAAAACTATTAATATTCCTATTTTCTTCATTTTGGTTTTGATTATAAATTTGAGAAAGTAAAAATAGGTAAAAG
>JAOZNY010000051.1:13304-15476 GCA_029933565.1 Bacteroidales bacterium | reverse complement strand
TGTTTTCCTTTGCTGTTGGAATAACTGATTGAGCCGGATGGTCGGCAGAAATAATGAAAATGGTGTTTTGAAACCAGTCTTTGGTTTTTGCCTCGGCAAAGAATTTTCGTAAGGCGTAATCGGTATAACGTACTACCCGATGAATGCGTAAAGAACCTTCCTTAAATGTTTCCTCGTATTCAGTTGGTAGGGAATAGGGGTAGTGAGAACTCAGTGTAAATTCCATAGCCAGAAATGGTTGTGGGAAATTGTCGATTTGTGAAATCATAAATTGCAGGAACGGCTCATCGTAAATCCCCCAATAACCATCATAATCTTTGTCGTTGTCATATTCATCCCTCCCAAAGTAATTATCGAAACCAAGGAATTTGGCAAAGCCATCAAGGCCTAAAGTTCCATTGGTGCCACCATGAAAAAATGCAGAATAATAGGATTTCTCCCTTAGCAGATTTGGTAAAGTTGTGTATTTATTATTGGCATAAACAGAAGTGATTATGGGATCGTCCATCAGGCAGGGCACCGAAGTAACTACCGAGGGAATGGCATCCATTGAGCGGTAGCCATTTGAATAAGCATCGGTGAAAACCAGAGATTTTTTCATCAAGGAATCTAAAAATGGAGTGTAACCGACGTAATTATTAAGGCTGCCAACGTATTCTTTTGAAAAACTCTCAAGCAGCAGGATTACAATATTCTTGTCTTTAAATTCCTCACTTTCATTATCATAATTTTTTAAAACATTGTAATATCTTTTTTGTTGGCCTTCTGCAAAATAATTTCTTTCAGCTAATTCAGCATGCCCAAAAGATGTCATTAAAGTAAAGGGTGTATTGAGTACAATTGGGACTAGTTTTGCTTCGGTATAAACTGTTGCATGCATTACCGATAAGGGTCTCAATTGTAGTCCGCCCCTTGCACCAACTAAACTCAATCCCAAAATGAGAAGCATCGCAATTAAGCGCAAAGCAAATACTTTAAAATTTATTGTTTTAATTTTCAAAGGTCTTTTCGCAATAATTTTATTTGTAAAAACCAGAATAACAACAATGGCAATAAGCATAACCGACAAATACCAATAATCGAGAATAAACAGTGGCAAAAGACCCAAGGCATCATCGCTGATAAAAATAAATTTTAGCACATCGATGGTTGATCGTTTTTGCGTGAAGTGAAAGAAAACAGAGTCGGATAGGTTAACCACAAGCAAAAATGAATTGACAATTAGAAAGTAGATGTTGATTGTGCCCTGATAATATTTGTTGTAGTAAAGTTTCCCTATGGGGAGAAGGTGCATTAGAATAACAAAAAGATTGAAATAAATTATTACCGAAATATCAAATCTTGTTCCAACAAAAAAGATTTTTACCAATTCTCCAAATTCAGCATCTGAAAACAACGAAAAATTGAAAAGGAAGAAAAATAACCTAGTAAAAAAAAATAGGATCAGTATTATTCCCAATCGTTTTAAAAGGTCGGTAATTCTATGGAAGTATTCTGTCAATTGAAATTAATTTAGTTTTCCAAGGGCATCAGATATTCTTTTTACAGCCTCTTTAATATTTTCCATTGAAGTGGCATACGAAATTCTAATACATTCGGCTGTTCCAAAGGCATCGCCTGCCACCAAAGCAACATGGGCATTTTGTAAAAGATAGAGGGCAAGGTCATTGCTATCCTTTATTGTGGAATTACCATCCGATTTTCCAAAATAATAACTCACATCGGGGAAAAGGTAGAATGCACCACCGGGAATATTTGTTATTACACCTGGAACATCTTTTAAAAGTTCAATGAGGTAATCGCGTCTTTTTTTGAACTGCTCCAGCATATTCTTTAATTCTGCCGATTCAGAAGGGACAGTGTTTACTGCTTCCATTGCAGCCGCCTGCGAAATTGTTGATGCACCAGAGGTGAACTGTCCCTGAAGTTTGGTACAAGCCTTTGCTATTTCTAAAGGTGCAGCCATATAGCCAATTCGCCAGCCCGTCATTGCAAAGCCTTTTGAAACACCGTTTATAAGGACTACCCTTTCCTTTATGGAAGGGAATGAAGCCAGACTGTGGTGTTTTCCACTGAAGTTAATCAGTTCATAAATTTCATCTGCAATAATTAAAATATCGGGATACTTTTCAAGTATTTTGGCTAACTCCCCTAATTCCTCAAGAGTATAAA
>JAOZNY010000051.1:0-13204 GCA_029933565.1 Bacteroidales bacterium | reverse complement strand
TCGGGATACTTTTCAAGTATTTTGGCTAACTCCCCTAATTCCTCAAGAGTATAAACAGAGCCTGTGGGGTTGCTAGGTGAGTTGAACAAAAAGGCTTTTGTTTTGTTGGTGATTGCTTTTTCCAGTTGCTCAGGTTTTACCTTAAAGCCCTCATCAATTCCAGCATCAACAACTACTGTTTTTCCACCTGCCAGTTTTATCATTTCTGGATAGGAAACCCAATAAGGAGCGGGTACAATTACTTCGTCGCCATCATTTAAAATACTCATAAAAACATTTGCCAGCGAGTGTTTTGCACCTGTTGAAACTACAATTTGTGCAGGGCTGTAATCCAAATTATTATCGCGCTTAAGCTTATTGCAGATGGCCTGTTTAAAATCGGGCAGACCCGGAACCGGAGGGTAATGAGTTAGATTATTATCGATAGCAGTTTTGGCTGCTTCTTTCACATTATTGGGCGTATTGAAATCAGGTTCGCCAATACTAAGTGCTATTACATCAATGCCTTGTGCTTTTAACTCACGGCTTTTATCTGTCATTTGAAGTGTTGCCGAAACCGACATATTCAATACCCTATCTGATAGTATGCTTTTACTCATTTTTTAGCTCTTTTTTTTGAAGAGGCAAATATAGGAAAATATGTATTTAGAGTGTGGTGTTTTGTGGTTAGAGTTCGGGATTTTGCAAAACGAACTCAGCCATGCATTAAGGATTTCTTATTTTTGCAAACAATTAAATAAAAAAGAAATTGATGACAACTGAAACATTATTAATTATTAGTGCTGTTTTGCCCATTATTACAGTATTGGTAGCAGTTTACCTAATGCTGAGATATTTCTCGACACAAAACGAAAAGCAGTTTGATTTTTTAAAGGCTAACCTTGATCTTACAAAACTGAAACTGGAAAATGAAAGAAAAAAGGATAGGGAAAAAGTCCTGATTCCACTAAGGTTGCAGGCCTACGAACGCATGGTACTTTTTTTGGAAAGGATTAACCCACCAAATCTGCTTATTAGGGAAATGCAGCCCGACTTTAATGTTGGTCAGTTTCAGGGAAGTATTCTTTCAGCTATCCGAGATGAATATGAGCACAATATGTCGCAGCAACTTTACCTTTCGGAGAAAGCATGGGAATTGGTAAAATCTGCCAAGGAAAAGGTTGTACAAGTGGTAAATACTTCGGCTTTAGAATTTAAGCCTGAAGACGATGCTGTTAAACTGGCAAATAAAGTTCTTAGTTCGGGTTTTGAAGGTGGCAACGACCCTATTGAGCAGGCAATGAATGCCCTTAAGGAAGAAATAAGAAAGAATTACTAGAATATTGAGCAATCAGAGGAGCATAAATTCGGTGAGTTTTGTGGGTAGCGGAAATGTTGCTACACATCTTGCACATGCATTGATAAACCATGGCATTGAAATAGTTGAGGTTTTTTCTGAAAAGATGGAAAATGCAAAACGTTTTGCTGCTGAAATTAATTGCTCTGTTGTTGAAAGCCTGAAAAACTTAAAGGCAACGGATTTAATAATTATTGCAGTCCCCGATTCAAAGATTGAAGAGGTTTCTTTGCAGTTGCCCGAAAATGATTCGTTGGTGGTTCATACTTCAGGCATTACAAACATGGCTTCGCTTAGCGGAATAAAGAGGATTGGAGTTTTTTACCCTCTTCAAACTTTTAGCCAGCAAAGGACTGTTGAAATGTTGGAGGTTCCTTTTTGTATTGAAGCCCACTATGAAGAGGATTGCAAACTTTTGTTGGGACTGGCTTCCAAATTATCGAATAATGTAAAAAGGGTAAGTTCTGAACAAAGAAAGGTATTGCACCTGGCGGCTGTAATGGTAAGTAATTTCTCAAACCATTTGTATGCATTGGCCAATGAAATATTGGAAAAAAGCAATCTGGAGTTTGATTTTTTATTGCCTTTAATTAAGGAAACAGCATTGAAAGCAGCCGATGTTCACCCCCTTGATGCCCAGACAGGCCCTGCTCGAAGAAATGATGTTTCCACACTTGAAGAACATTTGGAAATGTTGAAGGAATTCCCAGAGTTCAGGGAGACTTATAAATTATTATCGGAACAAATAATAAAAAAATACAATGAGTAACTACAAGGCACTTTTAACAAAGGTAAACACATTTATTTTTGACTACGATGGTGTAATGACCGATGGCAAACTGATGTTGCAACATGATGGTCAGCCACTTAGAACCGCCAATGTGAAAGATGGCTATGCCTTACAGTTGGCTGTTAGGCTTGGGTTTAGGGTTGTGATTATTTCAGGTGGCATTTCAAAATCAGTTGAAAACCGTTTTGAATCACTTAAAGTTAAAGACGTTTTTTTGGGTGTAAGCAATAAATTTGAAGTCTTTGAAAAGTTTGTAAAAGACAATGAACTAAACCCTGAAAACATAGTTTATATGGGTGACGATATTCCTGATTTTAAGGTAATGAAAAGGGTAGGGGTTCCGGTTTGTCCCTCTGATGCTGTCGAAGAAATAAAAGACATTTCTATTTATATTTCTGATAAAACAGGTGGGCATGGATGTGTTCGCGATATTATTGAGCAGGTGTTGAAAGTGCAGGGTAAGTGGATGACTGATGAGGCGTTTATGTGGTAGGATTTGCGGGTTGCCCTCCTCTGCTACACTCCGGCGGGTAAACTGGTTGCTGGTTACTGGTTGCTGGTTGCAATTTGTTGAATAGGATAACTACAGAAGCAATAGAAACAATAGAACAATGATAAAATATTTAAATCTCTTCCGTTGGATAAATATTAGCATAGTAATTTTGAGCATGGCTTTGGTGCTTTTGTTTATGGTTTTGCCTTTGCTGGGAATAGGCTGGTTTGAGCATGGACTTTGTCCTGGTAAATTTCTTCTTCTAGTATTTTCAACAGTTTTTATTGCCATTGGCGGAAATATTGTAAACGACATTTACGACATAAATGCTGACAGTATAAACAAGCCTAGAAAAAATATGGTTGGCAAAGGGATTTCTGTTTCAACAGCCTGGGTTTTGTACTGGGTTTTTACGGTAAGTGGGCTATTGCTTGGAACACTGCTTTCGTTGGTTGTTGGACAAATAAATTATGGTCTTATATTTTTATTTTCAGCCGGATTGCTTTGGTTTTATTCGCAAAAATACCAGTGTCAGCCGCTTGTTGGGAATATTGTTGTTTCTGCTTTGAGTGCGATTACACTAGGCATAGTCTGGCTTTTTCAGTTTTTTGCACTAAGCGAAGAGGCTGAGGTTTTTGCCAGTGTTCAAGGCAATTTTGCAATTGTAAATCGCATGGTACTAATTTACATGGGTTTCGCTTTTATTACAAGCCTGATCAGGGAAGTTGTAAAAGATATTGAAGATTTTAAGGGCGACAATCGTTTTGGTTGCCGGACATTTGCTGTTACTTATGGAATTGAAAAAGCCAAAATTCTTGCCAAAGTTGTTTTATTTATTGGAATATTTTCAGTTGTTATAATTCAGTTTTACTTTTTTAAATTGGGTTTTGAAATGCATTTTTGGTATTTCTTTGTACTTGATGTTTTGTTTGTTTTGGCGATATTTAAAATGTTTAAGGCAAAAGATAGAAAAGATTTCTCAACTGTAAGTAAACTTATAAAACTGATAATGCTCGCAGGAATACTATCTATGGCATTCTTTTATTTCTATTAATTTCGGTTTTATGCTAAACGACAAATTAAAAAATTACGAAATAGTTCTTGCTTCTGCTTCGCCACGAAGAAAACTACTTTTGGAAGAAATGGGTATTGAGTTTAATGTATTTATAAAGAATGTTCAGGAAGTTTATCCTGAATCCTTTTCACCACAAGAAGTTGCAAAGCATCTTAGCGAACTAAAGGCATCTGCTTTCGCAAATGATGAACTTTTACCCAACAAACTTTTAATTACTGCCGATACTGTTGTTGCAATTGGAAATGAAATTCTTGGCAAACCAACTAACGAAAAGAATGCCTTTGAAATGCTTAGCAAATTATCGGATGGAGAGCATGATGTGATTACGGGTGTTTGTTTGCGGACTGCAAGTAAAACGTACAGTTTTACGGCAACTACCAAGGTGTTCTTTAAAGAATTATTAGAGGCCGAAATTGATTTTTACATTAGCAAATTTAAGCCATTCGACAAGGCAGGGGCCTATGGAATTCAAGAATGGATTGGACATGTTGCAATTGAAAGAATTGAGGGTTCGTATTTCAATGTAATGGGATTGCCTACACATAGACTTTATGAGGAATTAGTAAAGTTTGTAGAATAAAGTTATTAAAAGTTGACGGTAATCAGTCAAAAAAAACTGTAAAAATGATTAGGTTATTTATGACACACGCCACCCCTCTGCCTTCGGCATCTTCCCAAAGGGGAGAAAACCCCTCTCAAGAGTGGATAGTTGGAAATCATTTTTTTTTGTTTTCAATCACAATATTCTAAATTTAACAACTTGAAATAGTAAAAAGTATATTTGCAAAAAAATAGAATATGAATAAACGCCCTTTAATAGTAATTACTAACGACGATGGCTACAATGCCAAAGGTTTTAAAGAACTGATTTCTGTTATGCGAAAACTTGGCGATGTGCTGGCAATTAGTTCCGACCAGCCCATGTCGGGGATGTCGCATGCCGTTACTATTCAAACACCATTAAGGGTTACACAAATTGTTGACGAACCGGGTTTTCAGGAGTTTCGTTCAAATGGAACACCAGTTGACATGGTGAAGTTAGCAAAACATTCGTTGCTCGATAGAGTTCCCGACCTGATTGTTTCAGGCATAAATCACGGTTCCAATGCATCCATAAATATTATTTATTCTGGTACAATGGGAGCAGTGCTTGAGGCAGCAATTGATGGAATACCTGCCATTGGTTTTTCGCTTTGCGATTATCCGGCTGATGCTGATTTCGGGCATGCTCATGAATTCATTGAACTCATTAGCAGAAAGATTCTTGCCGACGGTTTGCCAAAGGGCATTGGGCTTAACGTAAATATTCCTAAAATCAGCGATGAGCCAATTAAGGGGATTAAAGTTGTGCGTCAGGCAGAAGCCCGATGGGTTGAGGATTTTGAAGAGCGAACAGATCCATTCAGAAGAAAATATTACTGGATGGGGGGGCATTTTGTAAATGGTGACGTCAGAGAGGATACCGACGAAAAAGCACTACAGGATAATTATGTTTCGGTGGTGCCCGTGCAAATTGATTTTACAGCCCACAACTACGTAGACAAATTGAAATTTTAGAAATGGACTTTTTTAAGAAAGATACATATTATTTTGGGGCATTAGTAGGCATAGTGTTACCTGTTGTTTTGTATGCATTACTTTACTTAACTGATATGCAGTTTAATGCCTTGTTTGGAAAACATTTGGTTAGTAAACCCGATTATCTTTATTTGTTGAGTGTAATTGGTAACATTATTGCACTGCGATATTTTTATTCAAAAAATATTAAGGAAAAATCTGGAGCCGGAGTTTTACTGGTAACTGTGGTGATAGTGTTGCTGTACTTCTTTAATTTTTACGAAATTGCTGGGTAGGGTTGAGGTTGAGGCAAAGGTTGAGGTAAAGGTTGAGATTTGTACACAACCAATGGCAATCCCCTCCTTCGCCAAGGCTTCGGCGGACAAAGAATGACTAATGACCAATGACAACCAAATGACCAATGACTACTAATGACCACAAATGACTAATGACAAATGACCAATGACTAATAACTATTTATTAAAGTGAAATACTATATAATAGCAGGAGAGGCATCGGGCGATTTGCATGCATCGTTTTTAATGAAATCCATTAAGAGAAATGATGCTGATGCAGTTTTTCGTGCGTGGGGTGGCGATTTGATGGCTGCCCAAGGTGCCGAGATTGTAAAGCATTACCGTGATCTTGCTTTTATGGGTTTCGCTGAAGTACTTCAAAATCTGAAAACAATATTCAATAATATTTCCTTTTGTAAGAAAGATATTTTGCAGTTTGAACCTGATGTATTGATTTTAGTTGATTATCCTGGGTTTAACTTACGTATTGCAAAATTTGCAAAGCAGCAAGGGTTAAAAGTAATTTATTATATCTCACCACAGATATGGGCCTGGAAAAAGTCGAGGGTACACAGTATTAAAAAGTATGTCGACAAGATGCTGGTGATTCTTCCTTTTGAAAAGGAATTTTATGCAAAATACAATTATGATGTTGATTTTGTTGGGCACCCACTTTTAGATTCAATAAATAAAGAGAAACTATTGGAAAAAGAAGTTTTCTTGAAAGAAAGTAAATTACAAGAAAAACCAATAATCGCTTTATTACCAGGAAGTCGGAAACAGGAAGTTAGTAAGATGCTTGAGCAGATGCTTTTGGTAGAGAGTAATTTTAAGGATTATCAATTTGTGATTGCCGGAGTTGAAACACTTGGACAGGAGTTTTATAATGAAATTTTAGAAAATTCAGAAGCAAAAGTACTTTTCGGGCAAACCCATAATATTGTTGTTAATGCTACGGCTGCACTTGTTACTTCGGGAACGGCAACCTTGGAGACGGCAATTATTGGAACACCTGAGGTAGTTTGTTATACCGGCAACTGGCTTTCTTATCAAATAGCTAAACGTATTGTAGATATTGAGTATATTTCGCTAGTGAATCTGATAATGGATAAGTTGGTGGTTACAGAATTAATTCAGAGTGAACTCAACAAACAAAATCTTATAAAGGAATTAGACAAGATTCTCCCTAATGGAAATAACAGAGAGACAATGCTTGAAGATTTTAAATTGCTCAGGCAGAAACTTGGAAACAAAGGGGCTTCAGATAATGCAGCCGAAATAATAGACGATTTTCTGGAATACCACAAAACTGCTGAAACTGAACTTTCGGCTGATGCAGTCTGTATTACAAAAAATAATACACAATCTAAATAAAAAAAGAGTTGCTCTCATCGAGAACAACTCCTTTTTTTGGAAAACTATTTATTAAGCAATTATCTTTTTATAAATCTAATCATCTCAACTTCTTCCATTCCTTCAACTCTTAAAATGTAAATACCTGTTTTAAGATTAGTTATGTCTAAACTGTAGTTCAGACTATTGTCAGTTTTAATACTGGCAACTTTTTCACCCATCATGCTATAAACATCAATAGTCTTCATTTCAAATGGTGAAGCTACATTAAGTGAAATTCCGTTTGCCGGATTTGGATAAACCCTAAGTTGATCAGCAAGTTCCTCAGCATTAGGAAGCATAATATTTGAATTGGCAACTACCTCTAGACCATCTGTCGATGTCATTATTTGATCCGAAGCAGTTATCCTAATCTCATCAACGTAAATATCATCTCTGTTTCCGCTGGCATCGCACATAAATCTGAGTTTCATATCTGTTGGGAAATTAACATCAGACTCGTAAATATTTACTGTTGCTATATAAACAACATTATTATCAAAATGAATACTGTAATCAAAATCGGCAACTGTATACCATGCTGAACCATCAAAATACTGTACCCAAAAGTCTTCATTGGAATTATCCATGCTTACAGCCTGAAAAGTGAATTCCACTTGGATTTGAACAAAGTTATCGGTGTGAACATCAAATCCATTGGTTGAATAAAATGAAGAGGAAATTCCTGAATTATCCTGAATGTCTGCTGAATAACTTCCCTGAGGGGAATAGGATGTGCTTTTACGTCTACAGTCACCTCCACCATCAGTCCAGTTACCCCAGCCACTTTCAAAATCAGTAAAACTTAATTCAACAGGCCCGGAAGTTGAACCTTCAATGGTTGTAAACGACCATGTGTTACAAGAACTGGCATCACCACCTGTATTATAAGGAATAACTTCCCAGTAATATGTTGTATTATTGTTAAGGCCGCCTGAAGGAGTATAAGTTGTTTGATTACCTAAATCCAAAGCATTGGCAATATTTGTAGGTGGATTGTCGGTTCCAAAGAATAACTTATAACCATCGGTATTTGCAACAGTTGACCACTCAAGAATACTTACAACAGAAATATCAGTTGCTCCATCTGCCGGCGCAATCAGACTTGCGCAATTTGGAGGATCAATAACAACCCCTTCAATAATATTTACTGAATAATCTTCGCCTTCACCATAAGTGTTGCTTTGGCAAGATGTTGGATCGGTTGAATAATTTTCTGCAATACGCATTGTAGTATTTATTAAATCGGCGTTGGCAGGTACTGTAATGTCAACACTAAGTGTATGAGTTCCTGTTGTTCCGTTTGTAGATCCTAAATCAAATTCTTCACCTGCATCGTCAAAACTGCAATTTCCATTCCAGTCGATCCATGCTTTACTATGCTGAACCCAATTTCCATTTACCGTAATATTAACTGATAAAGTATAAGTCTGTCCTTGCGAAATATTAGTCGAAATGCTTGTGTAATCAGTATAATTAGTAGAAGAACTTGAATTGTTAATCGTATTAAAACTAACATTACTTATATAATCATCTGATGTGTTGCTATAATAAATGCTACAGTAACTGCATGAAAAAGTCGAGGCATTAATGTAATTTGTAATGGTTTTTGTATCCGATCCTTCAGCATTAGTAACTGTTAAAGAAACATCGAAAGTTCCTTCAGTATTATAGGTTACAACCGGATTTTGATCAGTACTTGTTGATGGTGTTCCTCCTTCAAAAGTCCAACTCCATGATGTTGGGGTGTTGGTTGAAAGATCGGTAAATGTTACTGCATCGCCAATGGTAATGTTTGTTGAACTTGCTGAGAAATTAGCAACAGGAGGTTGTGGTGTTGATGTGCCACCAATTCCACTAATAATAATTGAAAAGTTCTGAGAACCTCCGCTTAGTGTTCCATCGTGATCCACTGTAATTGTATAATCAATTCCTGCTATAGGATTGTCAATAGTTACCATTTCAACGTTGTCAACATTGTTCTCACTGTTTCTGGTAGCTGCTGCTGAATGATTTATTCTGTTGCAACTCCAAGGGTAATATGTATTAGCACCTTCTGTAATTCGTAAATCAAGCTCATTAACAACCATAGGGTCAGAAGGGTCGAGTGAAGCAGCAACTGGTGTTCCTTCAATATCTGTCCAAACAACAGTTACAACTAATGGTTCGCTACCACTAGCAGTTACTGTACGTGAATAACTACCACCATTATTAAGAGATAATTCTTCAATTAAATTGAGTGTTTGATTTTCGGTAATTTTAGCAGCAGCAGTTTCAGTATTCATCAATCCCCATCCAAACATATAGTCTGGGCCGGGGTTTGGTCCTGCTTCGTCAGCAGTGTGAATAACAAGTGCTTTTAATGTGGCAGCACGCATTAGGTTGCCGCTACCATTTAAATCTTGATAATGCTCTTGAAGCAAAATTAAAGAACCCGTTGCTACAGGTGCAGCCATTGAAGTACCGCTAAGGCTTGTGTAGTCTGCGTCATTATCATCATCGGTAGAATATAAAGAAACGCCATTTGTAGAGATGTCAGGTTTAATCCTTCCATCGTCGGCAGGTCCCCATGAACTAAATGAACTCATTACAACATCTGATGGTTGAGAATAACCACCTAGAATATCTTCGACTGCCCCTACGGTTAGTAGGTTCTTTGCATTTCCTGCATTACCTATACAATCGTAAGGTCCGTCCTGAGGGTAATCGCCATTAGTGGGGCCATCTCCTCTGTCGTTACCGGCTGATTTCACTATCAAATAATAAGGTGCATTTTTTGCAATTTCATCCCATTGTTGTGCTTGTGAGTCGTAAAATCCAAAACGGTCATCTTCCTGAGTACTAATGGATGTATTGCCATACCAAGTCCAACTGGAGCCATTCCATACCCAGCCATTTCCATAACCGTAGGAGTGATTCGAAACTAATGCGCCATTTGCTCCGGCGGTTGCCATTTCGCTTTCATCGCTATTCCAATCGTAAGCACTTAGGTTTGCGGCTGGGGCCATTCCTTTTGCAGAACTCTGAACACCGGATGCAATTAAAGTACCACCAACGTGAGTTGAGTGATAATTGGTAGTTGTAACACCATCTCCTTGCGTAACCCTGCCACCAAACTCCTGGTGTGATGCTCTTACTGCACCGGCATCCCATTCGTGTACAATCATTCCACTGCCATCAAGACTAAGTCCTGCACTTCCACCGGGGTTTACATTGTTTGTTGAGCTGGTTGCCGAAGCATTTGAATTATTAGTAATATAATACTGAGGTTGTCCATTTCTATCAATGGACATTAATTCCATAATTGAATTGTCTGTTTCAATAAATAATGGAATGTCGTTGAGTTTTGCATAATCGATGGCTTCTGCTTTTTTCTGTTGAAATTCTGCCGCTTTTTCGACTGCAAATTGATTAAGGGCTGTCTTGTTTGTTTGCCCAATAACTGTTTGGTTTCCCCATGAAATTAGGAGGAAACTGATTACAAGTAGGTAAAAATTTCTCATAAGATAATTAGTTTGTTTGTAAATAATGATGTTTGATTTTTCAAAAAAATAATATTTATACGCTTAAGAAAGTGATTAATTTGCTTAAAGAGTAATTTGCTTTGATATTGTTTTCTTGCTTTGTTTCAATTGATATTCGCAAATATAAAGAAATTATACGATTGGTTTTGTTTTTATTTCTAAAAAATTTGAATAATTGAAAGAATATTTCGTGCTTATTATTTCGAAACTGTTTTTATTTCAACTTGAAAAACTACCTGCTTTGCTGGTGTTAATGTTCTTCTAACTTTGCCTGTATTTATTAAATAAATTGAATGACGAATATCGATTAACGAATAATAATTTAAGATGTAAATGAATTTCAAAAATTCTAAAATAGATATTCGATATTAAAAAAATAAAAAGAACTAAAAACCCCATATTGCGGTAATCAAAAGCCAACTTCTTAGAGGGTGTGGTTTTTATTATTTCGTTTTTTTTATTACTTTTGGTAAAAAGTAAACCCTAATGCTTTGGTCTGTACGCCCCTTTGTTAGAATTACCTTGTTTTATACTTTGGGCATTTTGCTAAGTAGCAAGATGAAAGATTTTGCGATAGATATCTCTTTAATTTTGCTATTGTTTTCAGTATTGTTATTGCTGGGTTTTGTTATTGCGAAATGGTTTACATCCTATAAATTAAAGTGGTTTACAGGCTTATTTTTTTATTTGTCGGTTTTTCTGTTTGGCATTTTTAACGCCTATCAATTTAATAAAGTACAAACCAGGTCAAACATTCCTGAGGGGCCAGTGATCTTTGTTGGTGAGATTGTAAACGACCCAATTCAAACTAAAAATGCTGTAAGGCTTGAAATTTTAACTTTCAATGAAGATAAAGATAACGTGACCAATACTAATTTCATAGTATTGGCTTATCTTGAAAAATCAGCATCAAGCATTAACTTAATTTATGGCGACAAAATAGTTTTTGAAGCAAACGTCAAAAAGAATAAAAACTCAGGTAATCCCGGCGAGTTTGATTATGCTACTTATTTAAACAGAAAAGGGATAGTTTACACAACTTATTTAAATAACAAACAGTGGTTGTTTCTTGAGTATTCTCCATCGAATAAGTTGATGGCATTAGCCAAGAAACTAAGGCGAACCTTATTGCAAAAATTGGAAGAAAAAAGTGTTTTTGATAATACTTACGAAGTGTCGGCGGCAATTTTACTAGGATACGATTTTTTGATGGATGCCGAAACTGAACAAGATTTTGTTAGGGCAGGGGCAATGCATATTTTATGTGTTTCGGGTTTGCATGTAGGTGTAATCTTTTTAATTATGAGTTTTCTTTTAAGTTTTTTGAAGAATTCTAATGCAGGAAAATATGTGAGAATTGTTTTGTTGCTTTTAACAGTATGGGGTTACGCAATGCTTACCGGGATGTCGCCATCGGTGCAAAGGGCATCAATTATGCTTTCGTTTTTTATTGTGGGTGAAGCCTTTAATAGGTTAAAAGATAGTTATAATACTCTTGCTGCCTCTGCATTTGCAATGCTACTGATTGATCCAATGCTTATTTACAGTGTAGGCTTTCAACTTTCGTATGCTGCCGTAATTGGTATTATTTCAATTTACCGACCTGTTTATAATATATTCTATTTTAAGAATAGGGTAGCAAATTATTTATGGGGAATTTTGTCGGTATCAATTGCGGCACAAATTGCAACATTTCCAATTGCTACGCATTATTTCCATTATTTTTCCAATTATTTCTGGCTTGTTAACCTCTTTGTTATCCCACTTTCTTTTTTAATAATTATGTCAGGATTCGTATTTTTTATTTTTTCATGGATTCCATTCCTGTCAACTATTTTTGGTGCAATTACTTCGTTTTTGGTTTTGTTACTTAACAATTCAGTTGCCATTGTTGAAGTATTTCCATTACATGGTTTTGATAATGTTTTTATGCCCTGGTTGAAACTGATATTGATATATTTAATAATTATGGCCTCATTTCACCTTTTATTTTTTAGGCGCATACTTATTCTTAAATACTTGATTTTTCTTGTTTTGGTTTTGGTGAGTTATAATACAGTTGTTAAATACCAAAACCTTACTAGAAAGGAGGTTGTAGCCTTTAATGTAAAAAAGTATAGTGTTTTGGAGTTTATTAATGGAACTGAAGCCGTACTTCTTTCAGACTCAGTTTTTTTATCAGATCAGAAATTGCAGGATTTTATTTTAAGGTCTAATCATATTAGTTGTGGTATAGATTATCAATTGGCCTTTGATGCTGATATTTTCAATACTAAATCCAATAAAAACTTTTTTGTAGATGGTAGTTTTCTGGGTTTCTACAACAAGAAATATTTATTGCTTAGTTCAAACGATAGGCTCTATAAAGCGAAAATGAGTAAGAAAATAGATGTTGATGCAGTAATAATTTTTGGAAAGAAGAGTATTGACATTAGTGAATTACAGCAATGCGTAACATTTAACAAAATAATTATTAGTTCATCAGTTCCTTATTGGAAGCAGAAAATCATTTTGAATAAATGTAAAGAGGCTGGTATAGAGTATTTTAATGTTAATGAAGAAGGGGCTTACATTGATAATTTATTTTAAGTATTTTAGAAAAGAAAAAAATGCATTTTTTTGTTTGGAGATTAAAAAAAAGAATTTACTTTTGCAGTCCCTTTTTAAGGGGAGTTCATACAACCAATGGTTCGGTAGTTCAGTTTGGTTAGAATACCTGCCTGTCACGCAGGGGGTCGCGG
>JAOZNY010000050.1:13512-15482 GCA_029933565.1 Bacteroidales bacterium | reverse complement strand
CTGAAAGAACATGGTCGAACAACTGGCCTCCTGAGCCTTTGGTTGATCAGGACACATCTTACAACAACCACATTGTTTCTCTCACAGAGTTTTTATTATTATGGGTACTATCGGTATTGGTTATCTTCTTAACCTATGAGTATTTGCTCAAAAAGGATAAAGTAGAAGATTTACAACCTGCCATGAAGATTACAAGCCTGTTTCCTTCTCAAAAGAAATTATTAAAATATCTTCCAATAGTTTCACTTCTCTTTGTTGTTCAGGTATTTCTGGGAGCCTATTTAGCTCACCTTTACGCCGATCCAACACAAGATTTTATTTTCTCACAAAGTTGGTTACCATTTAATGTTATCCGTTCTATTCACACCCAATTGGCTATTTTGTGGGTAGCTGTGGGTTGGTTAGTTGGTGGTTTATTAATAGCCCCTTGGGTTGCCAATAAAGATCATAAATTCCCATGGCTGGTCGATGTGCTTTGGTCTGCACTATTAGTAGTGGCCGTTGGCTCAATGATTGGTCTTTATATGGGAGCTACTGGACAAATGAGAGAGACTTGGTTCTGGTTAGGCAACGAAGGCAGGGAATTGTTGAACCTTGGTAGAGTTTGGGATATAGGCTTACTTGTGGGTTTGGTATTCTGGTTCTTACTAATTATTACTCTTATTAAAAAAGCAAGTACAAACAACCCAATTGTAGGAACCATAATCTGGTCGGCATTTGGTATTGCAACGCTTTATATTGCTGGCATGATGCCTATTCACAAAATTCAACCAAACTTTACTGTTGATGACTACTACCGTTGGTGGGTTATACATTTATGGGTAGAATTAACTTTTGAACTATTTGCAGCTGGTACCATTGCATTCTTTAGTGTTTCGCTAGGACTTGTATCACAAAAAACTGCTGAAAGAATTATGTTCTTTGAGTTATTTTTAATGATGTTGGCCGGAACTTTAGGAGTGGGACACCACTATTGGTGGCAAGGACTTGATGAGTACTGGATTGCCATTGGAGGAATTTTCTCAGCAATGGAACCTCTACCTCTAGCCTTAATGATTGTTGAAGCATGGAAAAACTACCGTGAAAAACGACAGTTGGGTGGTGAAGAAAATGATTTTACCACACCATTTATGTGGATTACCGGTTCGGTTGTTTTAAACTTTATTGGAGCAGGAGTTTTCGGAATGGTAATTAATACACCTACCATTTCTTATTACTCACATGGTACTTATTTGATTATGCCTCACGGGCATACCGCACTACTTGGTGCTTTCGGATATGTTTCCATCGCATTCCTTTATATGACTTCAAGGGCAAATGCCTTGGCCAATGGTTATATTTGGAACGATAAATTAAGTAAGTGGTCATTTTGGTCATTAACAATCGGGGTTCTGCTATTTTCTTTACCAACTATGATGATTGGTTTGGAACAAACAAGGGCAGCCGCCGAAATGGGTTACTATTTCACCAGGACACGCGAAGCGCTACAGGGCATGGATGGCTGGATGTGGTTTAGGATTTTACCTGATGCCATGATGATACTTGGTGCTGTTGGAGTATTTATCGACTTATTCATGAAAACCTATATGGGCAAGAAAATTGCTGCCTAAATAAAAATAAATATACCTTTCAAACCCGCATCTTTTTTTAAGGTGCGGGTTTTTTTTAACCCTAAACTAACCTGAACTGATTGAAGATTGCATCCTTGAAATTGAACTTGGTGAGATTACATTCTTGAACTAGGTGAAGATTGTATCATTGAACTGGGTGAAGATTGCATCCATGAACTTGAACTGGGTGAAGATTGCATCTTCACCCCACAAATAAATAGAAGTCTGCGACTTCCAACAAACACATAAATCCATTAACCAAAACAACTCAACAGTAGTTTTTGTTGTCATATTTGTTTAAACCATTGAACTGGGTGAAGATTGCATCTTCACCCCACAAATAAATAGAAGTCTGCGACT
>JAOZNY010000050.1:4985-13412 GCA_029933565.1 Bacteroidales bacterium | reverse complement strand
TTGAACTGGGTGAAGATTGCATCTTCACCCCACAAATAAATAGAAGTCTGCGACTTCCAACAAACACATAAATCCATTAACCAAAACAACTCAACAGTAGTTTTTGTTGTCATATTTGTTTAAATATGAAAATTCGCCAAAAGATGTTTTCTTTGCAAAAAATTATTCTATGAATCAGACCAAATATATATTTTTAATTCTGGCAATTATTTCCGTGCATTTACTTACTGCACAGCAGATTATAGGCACTAAAGGAACTACTTCAAAAAAGCATACTATAATAGTAAAGCATCTTAAAGAAACAATCGAGAATAGTCAATCGATTAATATAAAGGTTCCAAACAAAAACTGGCAGGTTCCTGATTGGCAACTTGGCGACTCAAAGATACTTTATGAAGAACCAATTGGCAGTTATAAAAAACCAAATACTAACAGGGAACTTTCTCCTTCACCTGACACTACTTTCCTTGCCCTTCACGACAATGGAGGTTCAATTCCACCAGACGTAAACGGAACTGTTGGACCTAACAATCTTATGGTCACGCTTAATCAGGGTGTAAGAATACAAGATAGAAAGGGCACCATTCTTTTTACCACCTCTTTAAATACCTTTTGGGAACCAATGCCAGGCAATGGTGGAACATTTGACCCAAAAATAATTTATGACCCTTACAATAATAGGTGGATAATGGTTACACCTAGTGGCTCAAATTCAAACGATTCAAAACTGTATTTAGGAGTAAGCCAAACATCCGACCCACTTGGCGAATGGAATATGTATTGGATTGATCCTGACGAATCGAACACAACATGGTTCGATTTTCCAAGCATTGGTTTCAATAAAAAATGGATTACAATTAGTGGAAATATGTTTGGTGGCGATTACTACCGCACTGTTTTTACATTTGATAAAATGGCTGTTTACAATGGAGACGAAACTGTTGAGTTTACTCGCTTTGCTACATCCGAAGGATTTACACTGGTACCATCAATTACATACGATACGGTTGTTGAAGACCACTACCTTCTTAGTACTAGTAATGGCAGCAACAATGGAATGGGCTACATTAAGAAATTTAAACTCTCAGGCCCGGTTAACAACCCTATTCTTGAGTACGAAGGGGCTATTGGCATTCCCGACACCTGGGCAAATGGCGCTGGAGATTATGGCAACTTCCTTCCACAACTTGGTAGTAGCGAATTGATAAATTCTGTTGACTCACGCATGGAAGACGTTATTTATCGTAATGGAAAACTTTGGGCAGTGCATCATGTTTTTCTTCCTGCCAATAACCCAACTCGCTCAGCAGTACAATGGTGGAACATAGATACTGATGGAGTGATTTTAGAACGTGGCCGTATTGAAGACGAAACTAATCTCTTTAGTTTTGCATTTCCTACAATCGCTGTCAATTCACTTGAAGATATTTTTATTGGTTTCAATGTATTTTCTGAAACACAATATGCCAGTGCCGGATATGCCTATAAATCGCATTACGATGCACCCAACAGCATACGCGAATATTATCAGTACAAAGATGGACTTGGGCCATACTACAAAACCTATGGTGGTGGTCGTAACCGTTGGGGCGACTATTCAAATACCAGTGTCGACCCACTTAACGATATTGATTTTTGGTGCATACAGGAATATGCATCAACAAATAATAAATGGGGAACATGGTGGGCTTATATGCGTCCTTCATTCCAACCCAATGTAGAATTTGTAGCCAGTAATATGCTTATCCCTGTTGGGGAAACGATAGATTTCACAGACCTTAGTGTTGGTGTCCCTTCTGATTGGGCTTGGACATTTTCCGGAGCAAATCCTGTAAACTCTATTCTACAAAATCCCGATGAAATATTATACGAAACTGAAGGTAGCTTCAATGTTGAACTCATCTCCTCAAATATTTATGGTTCCGACACTTTAACAAAGGAAAACTACATTACTACCAGTTCCACTATTCTTCCAGAAGTTGAGTTTGAAAATGATAAAACAATTGTCTGCACCAGCGAGACAGTGCATTTTACCGACAAAACAAAATACAGTCCCATTCAATGGGAATGGCAATTCGATCCATCAACAGTAGTTTACGTAAATGGCACCAACGAAAACAGTCAGAACCCGGAAGTAGTTTTCGAAGTTGCCGGCACATATTCTGCTAGTTTAAAGGTTTGGAACTTAAATGGATTCTCAGAAATTACTGAGTTCGAAATAATACATGCCGGAGGATATCAGCCATATTTTAATGAAGATTTTGAAAATGGTTTAGGTTTAAGATTCTGGACAGTTGAAAATCCTGATGATGAAATTACATGGGAGCCTCATCAGGTTGCCGGGAGTGGACACGGTCAAAAAGCAGTAGGCATTAATTTATTCGAGTATTATGGTTTTACCGAGCGCGATAGATTGATCTCACCATCCTTCAACCTAGAAGGAATGAATAACGCAATCCTTGAATTTGAACATGCCTATGCTAAACGTTACTCACAAGTTTCCGACTCTCTAATTATTTATATTTCAGAAGACTGTGGAGATAACTGGTCGCGTTTGTTAAGCCTTGGCGATGATGATAATGGAAGTTTTGCAACCCATGCTCAAACAACCGAAGGACTAATACCTCAAACTGCCGACGACTGGTGTGGAGCAGGGTACGGAAGTGATTGCTATTCAGTTAATCTTGACCAATTTGCAGGAAAGTCAAATATCAAATTTGCATTTGAAAGTTATAATGCAAACGGCAATCAACTTTATATTGATAATATTAAGATTAGCCAATTTGTTGGAATTGCAAATGAACCGATAAATAACGAGCAAGTCCAAATTTTTCCAAATCCCTCCAATGCTAGTTTAACTGTAAACTTCATTGGGAATAACAAATTTAAAAAACTTGAAATCATAAACCATTTAGGTCAGTTAATGCAGACTTACAAACTTGAAATATCAAGAACTTCCATAGAGATTAACACAAATTCAAGTCTAAAAGCAGGTATTTATTTTCTTAAATTCTCGGGGCAAAATAGTTCCATAATTCGAAAAATCATTATCCTTTAATGTAATTGTAAAAATGAATAAACAGTCAATTCAAATTTTGATTCTGCTAATTGCAGTAACGGCAAGTTCTTTTGCACAAATTTCGCATCCAAAGAAAATTATTAAGCCGGCTCATTTCGATGTTTCCAGAAGACTGTCGGAAGTAGAACCAATTATACCCGGTGAGCGCCAAAGGTCGTGGAAAAACAATACAGTAAAAAACTTTGATGGCTTTTTAGATGAGTTTAAGAATGAGCCCATAATGCTTGGCGATGATCCGGTTTTGCAAAAAAGCCAACGTAGTTCTGCAACGCCACAAGTTGTACATAATTTTTCGGGCGTGGCTAACTTAAACGGTGTAGCACCTCCTGATACCGATGGCGATGTTGGTCCAAACCATTATTTTCAAATGATTAACCTTTCTTTTTCCATTTGGGACAAAGAGGGCAATCAGTTGATGGCTCCTGCCGATAACCAAACACTTTGGGAAGGTTTTGATGATGGAAAACCATTTGACAATGCAAACGATGGCGACCCAATTGTTGTTTACGATGAATATGCCGACAGATGGATTGCAACACAATTTGCCCTAAATACTACCAACAATAAATACTACGAACTTATTGCTGTTTCAGCCACTCCTGATCCACTAGGGGTTTGGTATCGCTACGCTTACGAATTCGATAACCTACCGGATTATCCAAAGTTTGGGGTATGGCCCGATGGATATTATTTCAGTATTAACCAATTCGACAACTGGCAATGGGCAGGTGGCGGAATTTGTGCTGTTGACCGTGATGCAATGATTAATGGCGACCCTAATGCTGAAATGGTCTTTTTTGATCTAGGAACAGGTTTTGGAAGTCTCCTTCCCGCTGATGCAGATGGAGATATGCTACCACCGGAAGGCTCTCCTCAGTATTTTATGAGCATGGGAATGAACAACCTTAAAATGTGGGAAGTTGATATCGACTGGAACAATCCTCAAAATTCTACCAGTAATTACCTCGGCATAATGGTTACCGAACAGTTTTCAACCAGTGGTATTTCTATTCCACAAAGAGGAACAAGCCAAAAACTTGCCTCGCTTTCGGGTAGGTTAATGTACCGACTCCAATACAGAAATTTTGGTGATTATGAAGTGCTAGTTACTAATCACACTGTTAAAGCCGATGAATCGGGAAGAGCAGGTGTTAGATGGTACGAATTAAGAAAATATCCGGGTGATGACTGGGAAATTTACCAACAAGGAACTTTTGCCCCCAACGACGGACTTAGCCGTTGGATGGCCAGCGCTGCCATGAACGACCATGGTGATATTGCAATTGGATATTCTGTTTCAGGCCCAATGACTTACCCCTCAATTCGCTTTGCAGGACAAATGGCAGGAGCAGCAAATGGTCTTGGCGTTTTAGATGTGGAGGAGACCTCTATTCTCGAAGGTAGCAAATCGCAATCAGGCATCGATCGCTGGGGCGACTACGCAAGCATGTCCATCGATCCATCGGACGGCACTACATTTTGGTTTACAACAGAATGGACAAATGGTGGCTGGGGATGGAGAACACAAATTGCCTCAATGGATTTTACTCAAATTCCAAAATCAGATTTTACAGTTGATGAATCATTGATTCCGGTTGGCGAAACAGTTAATTTTACAGATATTTCAAGCGGAAACCCTACGGAATGGGAATGGACTTTTGAGGGTGGTACACCATCTTCCTCAACCGATGAGAACCCAACAAATATTCTTTATGCCAACGAAGGTGTTTTCAGTGTTACGTTAAAAACACAAAATAGTGCTGGAGAAAATGAAATTACCAAGACATTTTATATTGAGGCAAGTAGTACGCTTATGCCTGATGTAAGTTTTGAGGTTGACAATAAATTTGGTTGTCTTAGCGATATTATTCATTTAAGTGACCAAACACAATACAAGCCAATAGAATGGAATTGGGAAATCAGCCCTGTAGGCTTTCATTTTGCAGATGGCAGCAATGCCAACAGTCAAAACCCTTCAGTTATCTTTGAAGAAGCAACAAAATACTCAATCAGCCTTACTGCTACAAACTTGAATGGTTCGTCATCACTCACAAAAACCGATGAAATTATGGCCGGTGGTCATCAGCCTTACTTTTTTGAAGGATTTGAAAACGACGGTTTTAACAGAAACTATTGGCAAATTGAAAATCCGGATAACGATGTTACGTGGGATATTTATAGTGTAGGTGGTACAGATCCGGGCTTTTTCGCTGCAGGAATTGAACTCGATGAATATTTCCCGATGGGTGACCGCGACAGATTGGTTTCCCCACCTTTCAACCTCCAAGGTATGAGCAATGCTATTTTGGAGTTTGAATACGCCTATGCCAAACGCCATAGTAAAGATCCGGATTCGTTGATTATTTTAGTTTCAGATAACTGTGGAAATACCTGGACAAGGGTTTTTGCTAATGCTGAGGATGGCTCAGGTAATTTCGCAACAGCAGAACGACAACCAAATTTCTGGCCCGAATCTTCCAACGATTGGTGTGGTGCCGGATGGGGTGCAAGTTGTATAAATATTGATTTAAATAATTGGGTTGGACAAACCGAAGTAAGAATTGCCTTTGAATCCTACAACGAATATGGCAATCCTATGTTTATTGATAATGTTAGTATCAGTCAGTATTTGGGTGAAATTGAAAACGTTGAAGAAAATGAGATTAGTGTTTATCCAAACCCATCAACTGGCGTATTCCATATTCTGCTTCCTGAGAATCATAACTTTAACTCTAGCAGACTTTATAATCAATTTGGTCAAGTTATTTTGCAGAAATCAATTAATACAGAAATTACTAACTTTGAAATCAAATTGAATCAAGATTTCCCTAAAGGGATTTATTATTTGAAAGTTGAAGGAAAGGAATCATCAACAACAAAAAAGTTAATTGTTTATTAATGAATTAAACGGCTTTATGAGATGAGTTACCCTGGACTTTAGCCCGGGGTATTACAAGAGTTACCCTAGACTTTAGTGGGGTATTACAAGCATAGTAAAAAAATATCTGGATCCCCGGACTAAAGTCCAGGGCTACTCAAATCGATTAAAATTACAATTTGGTAACCACACAAAAATGAACCTCTTTTACGCACCAAACATAAACGGACAGTTTTACGATCTCGACAAAGAAGAATCGAGGCATATTGTGCGGGTGTTGAGGAAGAGACAAGGTGACACCATTCATTTTACTGATGGTAAAGGTTGGTTTTACGAAACTGTAATTAGTGAAATTGATAGCAAAAGTTGCACGGTTGAAATTCTCAAAAAACACGAGGGTGACGACCGGAGACCTTTTAAAATTCACATTGCCATAGCCCCCACCAAAAACAACGACAGACTGGAGTGGTTTTTGGAAAAAACAACTGAAATTGGCATTGACGAAATTACTCCAATTATTTGCGACCACTCGGAACGCAAAGTTGTTAAAACAGAAAGGCTGAATAAAGTAATTACTTCGGCTGTCAAGCAGTCGCTAAAATCATTTCACCCAAAGTTAAACGAGCAAATTAGCCTGAAAGAGTTTTTAAATACTAATTTTGAGGGACAAAAATTTATTGCCTACATCGACAAAGACGTTACCCTTGAATTATCAGAATCACTAAAACCCGGTGAAGACATCCTAATTCTCATTGGCCCCGAAGGCGATTTCCGCCCCGAGGAAGTTGAACTGGCAAAGCAAAAAGCTTTTATTCCTGTGAGCCTTGGGAAATCGAGGTTACGAACGGAAACTGCTGGGATTGTGGCTTGCCATACGGTTAATTTGTTGAAAAATATTTAGGTTTTTGTTTTACCCTTAAAAGTTTAATGATCACTAAGTTTTGTGGAGTGGCTTTTAATAATCTGTTAAAATACACCTAATATCTTTCTTCAAGACATTTCTTTGCGAACCTTTGCGTAAAAACTTCGAGTGCTTTGCGTTATTTCTTTCGTTCTTACTTTGTGTAAAGGTTTTTGTTTCACGCAAAGAGCACTAAGAACCGCAAAGATTCGCAAAGGTTTTATCATGTAATCACTCTATTACTTCCAATACTCAATTACTATACATCTTCAACCAAATTCCCTACTTTTGCCCCAATGAAAAAATATCTAATAATATTTCTTTTACTTCTTGCTAATACAGTCTTCTCACAACAAGTACAGATTGCCTTAGTAAAATACAATGGCGGTGGCGACTGGTATGCAAACCCTACTTCATTGCCAAACCTTGTGAAGTTTTGCAACCAAACTCTCAACACCAATATCAATCCTGAAATTGCAACTGTTGAGGTTGGAAATAAGGAGATATTCAACTATCCCTTTGTGCACCTTACAGGTCACGGAAATATCATTCTATCTCCCGATGAGGCAGAAAACCTGAGAAATTATCTTATGGCAGGTGGTTTCCTTCATATTTCCGATAACTACGGCCTCGATGAATTTATAAGAAGAGAGATGCAAAAAGTTTTTCCGGAACTGGAATTTGTTGAACTGCCCTACTCCCACCCCATCTACCACCAAAAATATAATTTTAATGATGGTTTGCCGAAAATCCATGAACACGACAATAAATTCCCTCAGGGCTTTGGCCTAATCTACAAAAACAAACTAATCTGCTTTTACGACTACGAATGCGATCTTGGTGATGGCTGGGAAGATGCTGAAGTACATAACGACAGTGAAGCTAAAAGGATGGAAGCACTTCAAATGGGAGCCAATATTATTAAATATTGTTTTACAAGATAATTTGCCAAGACCTTAAAAACTACCCAATCCCTTGATCCACACTGATTAGCAGACTTATTGTTAAAAAATATTAATGAATATATAATTTTGTAAGGAAATTCAAAAATTTCTGTCTATTCTTGCAAACGAAAAAATAAATTCAAAATAATAATAAAATGAAAATTCAAAAATTCTTAATAGCAATACTTTTTGTATTTGGCTCAGTTTATTCAAATGCACAAACTTCTGATTTAAAAACCAATATTACCGACCTTAATACATCTGAATTAGCAAGTACTGATTTTAATGATATTATAAAGAAATACGAAGGAAAAGTAATATATCTGGATTTTTGGGCAAGTTGGTGCAGACCATGTAAAAACGAAATGCCACATTCATTAAAAATGCAGGAACAATTCAAGGAAAAAGATGTTGCTTTTGTTTATATTTCTACCGATAGAGATTTAAGTGCATGGAAGAATGCTATTAATACATTAAATATTACAGGTGAGCACTACCGCGTTAACCAAAATGTACACACACAAATGATGCAAAAATTTGATGTAAGATATATTCCCAGATATGTTATTATCGATAAAAAAGGAAATGTAGTGGATGCAACAGCAAAAAGGCCAAGCAATGCGCT
>JAOZNY010000050.1:2339-4885 GCA_029933565.1 Bacteroidales bacterium | reverse complement strand
CGTTTGATTTTTTTTGTTGCAGTTTTAATAAACTCTTCTTCCTGACGTATAATCGTTTGAACCTTAGAGAATTTATTTACCTTTGAGTTAACATAAACTCTGAGTTCCTTTTGAAGTTCCTCACATTTATCAGAAACTTCCTCTTTCACATGTTTATATTTCTGCTCTATTTCTTGTCTATCGAAATGAACAAGAGCAACTAATTTACCTTTTTTGCTAATCACCAGCGATTCAACAACATGTTTAAAATTATTTATCACCGACTCGATATCTTCAGGAAAAATGTTCTCTCCACTTGGCCCAATTATCACATTTTTGCTCCGCCCTCTAATAAAGAGATAGTTGTCTTCGTCAATTATTCCTAAGTCACCGGTTTTAAACCAGCCATCGTCTGTTAGGACCTCTTTTGTCAATTCCGGCTCTTTGTAATAGCCTTTCATCACATTAGGACCCTTTGCCCAGATTTCACCTTCGCCGGTATATTTTCCCGGATTGTCAATTTTTAGCGTAACACCTTTCACAAGGGGGCCTGTTGACTGAAGTTTTGATTTAAATGGAGGCATTCCTGCCAACAGTGGCGAAGTCTCTGTTAAACCATACCCAACTGCATACGGGAACTTTGCCTCCATAAGAAATTTCTCAACAGTTTTGTTAAGTTTTGCACCGCCAATTCCAAAGAATTTAAGTTCACCACCGAAGGTTCGCATTAATTTCTTACCAGCAAGAGCATTAAACTTTTTCCTTAAAACCGGAATTTTATATAATGATCTGGTTGCCCATTTATCAGTAAAAGCAGGCAGAACTTTGCTTTTGTAAATTTTCTCAATTATCAGCGGAACAGTAAGCATTAAAGTTGGCCTCACTTCCTTTAAAGCCGGCAGCAAAACTGCTGGAGTTGGTGGCTTACTAATATAATTAATACTCGAACCACAAATAATTGGCAGAATAAACCCAATTGTATTTTCGTAAGTATGCGAGAGTGGCAAAACCGACAAGAACCTGTCGTGTTCATTTATTTCCTGAATGTATCTGCTGGCAGAAGCATTGGAACTAATATTTTTATGCGTAAGCATCACCCCTTTCGATTTTCCGGTAGTGCCAGATGTGTAAATAATCGAAAGCAAATCATCCTCCTTAACAGAATATTTCTTTTTTGCTTTTCCTTCAGGATCTATCTTTGTTTCCTTATCTAAATTTGAAACACTAAAGTCATCAATTCTAATAATAGTTTTAAGGTGATTTCCCTCCAGTTTAACTTTCTTCTTAAGATTATCGGAAACAAAAATTGCTTTTGCTTCTGAATGTTGTAATACATTTTCAACCTCTTCATCGGTAAAATCAGGCAAGATTGGAACAATCACAATTCCCATTGACGCAATGGCAAAAAATGCCACACCCCAGTTCGGCATGTTAGAACTTAAAATTGCTACTCTGTCGCCGGGCTCTAAGCCTTGCTGCTCAAGAAAAGCCATTACAGCATTCACTTCTTTTTGAAGTATATTATAAGTCAACGGTTTGCAGCCAACAAAGGCTAAGGCAGGTCTTTCACCAAACCTCTCAACAGAATCTTTAAGAAGATTAGGGATTGTTAAAATTGAAAATTCGTGCATAATTCGGTTTTAATGAGAAATCAAAAGTAGTTAAAAAATTGTAAAGAGTCAAGAGGCAAGATTCAGGAACCAGGAGACAAGAACCTGCAACTCGTAACCAGTTTACCCGCCGGAGCACAGCAAAGGTGGGCAACCAGTAACTACAATTCTCCAACCAGATCTTTAAATATCTTAATAAGGTCTTTCTCTGCTATTGCAGCATTTTTCAGGATGTGTTCAATCTCAACAGGAACCAAATTGTCAGGATCGCACAAATCAGTTACTACCGAAACTGCTGCCACTTTCATATTCATATGATTTGCAACTATAACTTCGGGCACAGTTGACATACCTACTACATCGGCTCCCATTATTTTTATAAAACGGTATTCGGCACGAGTTTCGAGGCTGGGCCCTATCCATGCAACATAAACCCCTTTATTAATTTCAATATCTCTTTTAGCAGCAATCTTCTCCATTTTTTCAATCAAGGAAGGAGTATAAGGTCTGCTAAGATCGACGAAACGTGGCCCCAGTTTATTTATATTTTCTCCAACCAACGGATTGTCGGGAATCATGTTAATGTGATCGTCGATAATCATCAGGGATGCCGGCTTGAATTTAGGATTAATCCCTCCACAAGCATTGGAAACCAATAGAGTTTCAATCCCCAAAAGTTTCATTACCCTTACCGGGAAGGTTACTTGCTGAAGCGAATAGCCCTCGTAATAATGGAAACGCCCACTCATTACAAGTACTTTTTTGCCGGATAGCATACCGTATATTAATTTACCAGAATGCGACTCTACAGTTGAAACGGGAAAATTTGGAATATCTTTATAATCGATTGAGATTTCAATATCTATTTCTTTCACTAGCCCACCTAGTCCGGTTCCTAATATAATTCCTGCTACAGGCTCAGTAACTCCTTGCTGCTTTATAAAATCTGCTGACTGC
>JAOZNY010000050.1:0-2239 GCA_029933565.1 Bacteroidales bacterium | reverse complement strand
GTTGGCTTTAGACTTAGGGGAAATACTTCGAGATATTCGCAAAAAAAATCCTTTAAAGTTTCGTTTAACCGATTTACCTCCGGCGGCAAATATTATGGTGTGGAAAAACTCAACCTCAATGGCGAACACAACGACCCTTCAGTAATGCGAGCCAAAGTTGGATGGGATATTCTTAGGAAATGGGAAATAGCAGCGCCACGCTCAAACCATGTCGAAGTTTATATTAATGACGAATACTACGGTTTATACATTAATGTGGAGCATATCGATGAAGAGTTTATTAAATCGAGGTTCACAAAAAATGATGGCAATCTTTTTAAATGCCTCTACCCTGCTGATCTCAACTATCTGGGACAGAACCCTGACAGCTACAAACTTATGCAGGGAGACAGGCGTGTTTACGAACTTAAAATTAACGAAGAAACTGATGATTATTCTGATCTTGCAAATTTTATCGATGTTTTAAATAATACAGCAAACGATGAACTTGTTTGTGAATTAGATGAAGTTTTTAATATTTACGATTATCTCAAAATAATTGCAGCCGACATTCTAACAGGCAACTGGGACGGCCCCATCTACAACAAAAACAATTTTTATCTTTACCATAACACTACTAGTGGCAAGTTCGAATACATCCCTTACGATCTTGACAACACTTTTGGAATTGACTGGTTTGGAATTGATTGGACCAATAGAAATATTTACAATTGGAGCCCAGACGGGGCGCCACGGCCAATTTACACGCAAATAATGGAAAATGAAGAATTGCGTAATCAATATTCATACTATATCGAAAAACTTATTACATCAACTATTAATATTGATTCGCTAAATAATGCACTTTCCAGCCGTAGGAATATGCTTTTACCATACATTACAAACGATTATTATTATAGTTTGGATTATGGATTTACTACTGCCGACTTCCTGAATTCTTTATCAACAGCCTTTGGAGCCCATGTTAAATATGGCATTAGCCAATACCTGACTGAACGCAAAAACAGCATTGAACTTCAACTTGAGAACGCACAGATGAACCCAGTGATTAAATACATTAGGCATCAAAAAATATCAGCCACTCAGGCACAAATACTAGCCTACATCGAAGTCAAGAATAGCCCTGCAAATGTTGCTGTTGAATATTCAACTGATGGGAGTAACTGGAGTTCGGAAACAATGTACGACGATGGCAACCACAACGATGGCTTGGCTGGAGATTTGATTTATGGTGCAAGCCTTTCAAATTTAATTCCAGAAAACGAAACCCTTTATCAGGTTTTTGCTTTAGATGAAAACAAAAACAGTAACTTAATGCCATGCGAGCCAATTATCATCCCTGCTTCGGGTGACACCCCATTACTTTTTATAAATGAGTTTATGGCCTCAAACGACAATACAATTGCCGACGAACATGGGAATTATGGCGACTGGATCGAGATTTACAATGGAAGCGATGAAGATATTTGGCTAGGCGATAAATATTTAACTGATAACCTCGGTTCACCTTCAAAATGGCAAATGCCCAACTTTACAATTGTTTCAGATGGCTTTGTGCTTTTTTGGGCAGATGGCAAGCCAAGTAACGGGGAGTTTCATACAACTTTTAAACTAAGTAAGGATGGAGAAGAAATAGGTCTATTCTCAGAAAATCTTGCTGCAATTGACGAAATTGTTTTTGGCCCACAAACGACTGATATTTCTTATGGCAGGGAAAAAGATGGTAATATTAGTTGGATTCTCTTCGAAACACCCACCCCGGGAGCATCAAATTCACCTGATGCCATAATTGAAATTTCGGGAATTGAGGAATTCAATATTTTCCCTAACCCAGCTACAGGCGGAATTATTTATTTAACCAAAGTAATAAATTATAAAGTTTACGATATGTATGGGCAACTGGTTGGTGACGCAAAGAATTACGATAAAATTAACACATCAAGTTATACTAAAGGAATTTATATCATCGTTTCAGATGAAGGATACAAACAGAAACTAATTGTAAACTAAATTTGAAAATGAAGACGTTTTTTCTGACCGGTTTGTTAAGCATTATTTCAATAATTACGCTGGGGCAATCAACTAATACAAATATGAGTAATAATATCGAGAAAACCGAACAGCAATGGGCCAATGAGTTAAACCCTGAAAAATATCAAATTCTTCGCAAATGTAGTACAGAGCCACCCTTTACAGGAAAATACGTTAATCATAAAGAAGATGGTTTTTATTACTGTGC
>JAOZNY010000238.1 GCA_029933565.1 Bacteroidales bacterium | reverse complement strand
CCCATGTGGCAGGAAGGAAATCCTTTGAAAGTGATGTAACAACAATTACATAACGTTCAAACCACATCCCAATATTTACAAAAATGGAAATTATAAATACCATGGTAATATTCTTTCTTATCTTCTTAATCCAGAAAAGTTGAGGGATAATTGCATTGCAGGTAATCATTGTCCAGTAAGCAAATTTATACTCGCCCGTTACCCTATTTTTCATAAATGTAAACAGTTCGTACTCATTACCTGAATACCATGCCATAAACAACTCAGTTAGGTAGGCAGTTCCCATAATCAGTGAAACAAAAACAAGTATGCGGGTAATGGCATCGAGGTGGCCATCGGTAACAATATCCTTAAATTTATAAACTTTCCTTAGAATGATCATTAGTGTTAGTACCATTCCAAATCCTGAAAAGATTGCACCTACTACAAAATAAGGAGGGAAGATAGTTGTGTGCCATCCCGGTACAACCGAAACTGAAAAGTCCATTGACACAATTGAGTGAACAGAAACCACAAGTGGGGCGGCCATGCCACCAAGTAAAATTGCAGCAGTTTCAAAGCGCAACCAACCTCTAGCATTTCCTATCCATCCAAAACTAAGGGCTCCGTAAATCTTCTTCTTCATTTTTGAAGTAGTCCTTTCACGAATTGTTGCAAAGTCAGGAATCATTCCAACATACCAGAATACTGCTGAAGCCATTAAATATGTGGAGATTGCAACAACGTCCCAGAATAGTGGAGAGTTGAAATTATCCCAAAGTGGCCCGCGGGTGTTCCAGTAAGGGAAGATAAAAATACCATCCCAAATCCTACCCATATGGATGAGCGGGAACAGACCTGCTGCCATTACCGCAAATATTGTCATGGCCTCGGCAGCACGGTTAATTGATGTACGCCATTTTTGCCTTACAATAAGTAGGAAGATGGAGAATGCCGTTCCGGCATGACCGATACCAATCCACCAAACAAAGTTGATGATTGCCCAACCCCAGGCTACGTTATTATTAAGGCCCCAGGTTCCAATTCCTACGCTAATGGTATTGTAAAAACCCCATACGCCCCAAAAAAGTGCGCCTGTGGCTACAAATGCGGCAACCCACCACCATAATGGTGCCTTGTCGTTCATAGGTTTCAATATCTCGTGTGTGATATCGCTATACGACTTATTGCCTTTTATTAATACTCCTCTGACTCTGGTATTGTACATAGTTTCAGATATTTGTCATTATATTTTTTGAAAATTATGCTTCCCTGTTTTTAACTTTAGTAAGATAAGATGTTGAAGGTAGAACATGTAACTGCTCAAGCAGATGATACATGCGTCCTTCAGTATTAATCTGACTTACCTGACTATTTTTGTCTAGCAGATTACCAAACTGAATGGCATCGGTAGGACAAGATTGTGAACAGGCTGTTTGAACTTCACCATCAACCAATTCGCGGTTTTCCATTTTGGCAGTAAGTTTCTTTTCCTGTAAACGCTGCACACAAAGTGAGCATTTTTCAACAACACCTCTTTGGCGAACAATTACATCAGGATTAAGTACCATTTTACCAAGGTCGCTATTCATATTGTAGTCAAACTTATTGTTGTTTGAAAACTCAAACCAGTTAAAACGCCTTACTTTATAAGGACAGTTGTTTACACAATACCTTGTTCCGATACAACGGTTATAGGCCATTTGGTTAAGACCTTCGTTGCTGTGGTTGGTGGCTGCTACCGGACAAACATTCTCACAAGGAGCATTGTCGCAGTGCTGGCACATTACCGGCATATGGTAAACATCTGGATTGGCTTCCTCAGCAGAATAATATCTGTCAATACGCATCCAGTGCATTATGCGGCGGTTTTTAACCTGCTCCTTACCAATTACAGCTACATTGTTTTCTGCCTGACAGGCAATTACGCAGTTTGCACAACCAGTACAAGCAGTGAGGTCAATTGTCATACCCCATTGAATACCATCGAAATCAATTTTTTGATAAAGTGTGGTATTGTTTTTTTCGTCTAGCAGATGCTGTTCATTACCAGCAGTATTATTTTTATTGTACTCACCCAAAGTGGTTTCGCGTGCAATTGCACGTCCTTCCATGGTGTGATGGATTTGAGTAGCGGCAAGTGGATAAGTACCTCCTGTTTTTTCAAGGGTAACTTCACCTTTGTTGGCAAGATGGAAAACATTTTGTCCAATTCCATTACCGGCTTTTCCGGCTGCTGTACGTCCAAAACCAAGGGCAATACTAATAGTACCTTCCGGTTGACCAGGCTGAACAATTACAGGAAGTTCAAATTCGCCATTTACTTTTACTACATCTTCAATCTTAAGATTATTTTCTTCCGCATATTTTACCGGAATACAAACGTAATTGTCCCATGTTACAGTGGTGATTGGGTCAGGCATTTCAAGTAGCCATGGATTGTTGGTATATTTTCCGGTTCCAATACCTATTTTTTCATAAACAACCAGTTCGAGACCATTGCCTTTTGCTGATTTGCCGGCAGATAATTTTTGTCCAGCAAAAGTTAAATCAGCAGTTTCATCATCAGCCATTATAGAATAAACACCATCGTGTTTGGCCTTATTCCAAATATCGTTGAAGTTTTCAGAATCTAGTTTGCCAAGAGGTAACATTTCATTCCAGGAGTTCTCAAGATATTCTGAGAAATCACCAGAGATTCCTGCCCATTGCATCAAACTTTCCTGAAATTGTCGAGTATCAAATATTGGCCTGATTGCAGGCTGGGTAATACTCAGTTCACCTTTAATTGGTTCTGCATCGTTCCACGATTCAAGATAGTTGTTATCAGGAGCAATGTACTTACAAAGTGCTGCTGTTTCATCTTTTGTTTCAGAAAATGATACAGTGAACTTAACTTTCTTCATTCCATTTTCAAATGCAATGGAATCTTTATAATCGTAAATCGGATTAACATTGTAAACAAGTAGTCCATCAACTTTGCCGGCATTCATTTCTGTAACAACTTTAGCCATTGCCTTATCGTCACCTTGCTTAAGCATCATTGGTTTGTCAACCGATAATGTCTGCTCGTAGTTGCCCAGAGCATTGTTAATAGCATTAACTATTAGTTGAATATTAAGGTTGTTGGTTCCTGAAAATACTAATGATTTGCCTCTATTTTTCAATAGGTCTTTAGCAGCTTTCTTAATATCAACTGGTGAAGCAGCAACATTATAAGTTGTTATGCCTGTTGCTCTAGCCACCTCATTATAAAGGTTTAGTAGTACTGTTGCTTCTTCAGAAGGTTTTATCCCAAAACGAATATCGGCATTTGAGCCTGTAAGTGAAAGATTGCTTTCGTATTGGTAAAGGCGTGACATTTTGGTCTGGCCTTTGAAAAGTTTTCTGTTTTTAGCAAATTGCTTAGAAAAAGCAACTGGATCGAGCCAAGTACCAAGGTAGTCAGCATTAAAACTAACTACAACTTTTGCCTTATCGATAGAGTAAGTTGGAATTACTGCTTTACCAAAATTGAGTTGGTGTGCCTTGCGGATAGCCTGATAACTAACTGAATCGTACTGTACCCACTCAACGCTAGGGTAGGTTTCGATAAATTCACCTATTAGTTTTTTTGTGGTAGGACTAATAATTGTTGAGGTAAGCAAAACAATTTTTTTGCCACCTTGGCTAAATGCCGAAAGATTGGCTGCCACATCTTTGTCAATTGTTGCCCAGTCGGTTTTTGTTTCTCCTTTAAAAGGATGCTGAAGTCTTGCATCGTCATAAAGGTTGAGCACTGAAGCCTGAACCCTTGCGCTTGTTCCTCCTTTTGAAATTGGCGACATATGATTGCCTTCAATCTTTATGGGACGGTTTTCGCGGGTCTTAACAACTATGCTACAATAATCGTCTCCATCGAAGAATGTTGAAGCGTAGTAATTTGGAACGCCCGGTACAAGATCTTCTGGTTGGTTTAACAATGGTATTGCTTTCCTAATGGGCATTTGGCAACTACTTACCAATGCTACTGCGCTAACTGAGAAACCAAGCATTTTAAGGAAATCCCTTCGGCTCGATTTACCTTTAACTTCTGATTCGTCTAATCCTTCGATTGAAAATTCGGGCATAGGCTCTTTGCTTTCAACATTTGCGCCTTTTTTTACCTCTAAATATTCTTCAAGACTTTGCCAATATTTCTTCTCCATGATATATTATTGGATATTTTAAATATTTCTTTACTTTTTAAATAAGGTGTTTAGTAATGACATTTTTGGCAATC
>JAOZNY010000049.1:12800-15515 GCA_029933565.1 Bacteroidales bacterium | reverse complement strand
ATCGGTAAACCACACACCCATCATTCACCGACAACTTAATTCAACTCACCTATTTTCCATTTCCCACACTCACATTCCGCCATATTTTTGCCATATAATTACTAACAATAAAAAATAAAACGATGAAAACTTTTACTAAAACTATCGCAACTCTTATTACCGCAATCCTCTTCTCTACAGTTTCATTTGCTAATATCTTTGAAATTGCACCCGAAACTTACATCGATGACATTCCATTCGATACAGAAACAATAGCCATGAATGCACTTTATGAAATGGCTATGGCTGAAGTTTATGATTTAGAAGATGAAGAATACATCGACGACATCCCATTTAATACCGATTCCATCTATCGTGATTGTATTTGTAAAAAAGCGATGAAAACTGAATTTGAAATGGAAGAAGAAATTTATATAGATGATATTCCTTTTAATACTTCTGCAATTGCACAAGAAAGCATCCTAAAAAGTGATTTATTTACAGCAAAAAAATAATACCGGAAATAGGAATTAAAACGATACAATTATTTACTTTTGCAAAAAGTTTCAGGAAACCTGAAATCAAACTAAAGCGTCTGAAAAACAGACGCTTTTAACTATTTAAGAGTTTAATAAAACTATTAAGATGTCAAAGAATTTATATATAGCAGCATCTGAGAAAGAAGCCGGTAAGTCGATGGTGATACTTGGGGTAATGGACTTTCTTTCGAGGCACATTAAAAACGTAGGTTTTTTCAGACCAATAGTTGGTTCTGCATCAACTACCGATAACCATATTGCATTAGTCTCCAAAAGATATAACCTTGGATGCAACTACGATGAAATGTACGGCATAACGGTTGCCGAAATGGCACAATTAATAAAAGACGATGACATTGTAGGTATTCAACAAAGAATACTTGAAAAATATAAAGTTCTCGAACGCAAATGTAATTTCGTACTTGTTGAAGGAAGTGATTTCAGAGATCATTTAAGTGCCTACGAATTTAATTTTAACCTTAGAGTAGCTAACAACCTAGGCTGCCCAATAATTGGTGTTGTTAGTGGATTGAACAAAAGTACAGATGAAGTTTCCAACTCATTGCAAATTATGAGGGAAGTTATGGATAATGAGAAATGTTCAACTGCTGGTATGGTTGTAAATAGGGCGAAACCGTCAGACATTAAAAAGATCCAAAAGATAATAAGTGAACATAAAAACGAAGATGAAATTGACTTTGTAATTCCTGAAATCAACACATTGCAATACCTTACAATGAGGCAGATAAAACAAGCCTTAAACGCAAAACATGTTTATGGAAGTGCAGAAAGCCTTGATTATGATGTAACCGACTTTAAAGTTGGGGCCATGAATCTGGAAAACTTCTTAGATTACGCTCAACAAGGCACCCTGGTAATTACTCCTTCTGATCGCATGGATATTCTTATGGGTATTGCCATGACAATTGTTTCTGGTGAGTTTCCGAAAATTGCCGGAATTCTCTTAACCGGTAACTACAAACCTTCAAAACAAATACACAAACTTCTCGACAGCCTTAAAAAACTTCCACTTGCAGTTTTAAAAGTTGAAACCGACACCTATACAACAGCTATGAATGTAAGCAAAATAAGACCTTTGCTTAAAGCTGAAAATGAAAGAAGGATTGCAACAGCTCTGGGTCATTTTGAGGCAAATGTTAACCTAACAGAACTTGGAAATAAAATATCGATTTCCAAATCTGAAATTATGACACCTTTAATGTTTGAATATGAACTATTTGAAAGGGCAAAGGCTAACAGAAAACATATTGTACTTCCTGAGGGGCAAGACGACAGGGTATTAAAAGCTGCTGATATACTTAACAGAAGAAATGTTGTTGATTTAACGCTATTGGGAAATGAAGAAGAAATTAGGAAGAAAGCATCCTCTTTGCGAATTAATCTGGAGAAGATAAATATTATCGACCCATATGACAATGATCTGATTAATGAATATGCAGCAGAATATTATCGTATACGCAAACATAAAGGCATTACAAAAGATGCTGCCAAGGATATTATGCACGATGTGAGTTATCTGGGAACAATGATGGTTCACAAAGGCCATGCCGATGGTATGGTTTCAGGAGCAGTACACACAACTCAGCATACAATTAGGCCTGCATTCGAGTTTATAAAAACAAAGCCAGGTGTTTCCATAGTTTCTAGTTCCATGCTGATGTGTCTGGAAGACAAGGTGCTGGTTTATGGGGATTGTGCAGTTAACCCCAACCCTAATGCAGAACAACTTGCCGATATTGCCATAAGTTCTGCCGAAACGGCAAAAATGTTTGGTATTGAACCACGAATGGCAATGCTTTCCTACTCTACTGGTAGTTCTGGAAAAGGTGCAGATGTTGAAAAAGTGAGAGATGCAACAGCAATTGTAAAAAAAAGATGTCCAGATTTAAAGACTGAAGGTCCAATTCAGTACGATGCTGCAATCGACGCATCGGTAGCCAAAACTAAACTTCCTGATAGTGATGTTGCAGGAAAAGCCACAATATTTATTTTTCCAGACCTGAACACAGGAAACAATACTTACAAAGCCGTTCAACGTTCCGCCAATGCAATTGCAATTGGTCCTGTTTTACAGGGATTAAATAAACCTGTTAACGATTTAAGCCGTGGTTGCCTTGTTGCAGACATTGTTAATACTGTTGTCATTACGGCTATTCAGGCACAGGAGGAGTAAACT
>JAOZNY010000049.1:5783-12700 GCA_029933565.1 Bacteroidales bacterium | reverse complement strand
TATAATTTCATACATTAGTCGAATGAAAAGAATACAGTTTTTACTATTAGCATTATTATTTCTATTTTCTGTTCAAACTTCTTTTGGTCAACAACTTAAACAAAAGTTAGAAGAACTGAAATCAGACTTTGATTTTTCGTTTGAAGAACTAAAAACAGATAATAAATTCAGCGAAAAATATCTGATTGATTTCACCCAGCAACTTGACTACAGCGGAAGGTCAAATTCAAACTTTACCCAAAGGGTTTTTATTTCTCATCGCAACTTTAAAAGTCCGGTAGTTTTTATAACAGAGGGTTACGATGCTAATCATGCTAAAAAAGATAATTTTGAAAGTGAGTTAGCCAGTTACTTAAATGCTAATCAGGTTTGCATTGAACACCGTTATTTTGGTGAATCGAAACCCGATAGCATTGTTTGGGAATTCCTCACAGTGGAAAATGCTGCAAACGACCATCACCGTATTGCCAAATTTATACGGCAGATCTATTCAGGAAAAATAATAAGCACAGGAATTAGTAAAGGAGGACAAACCACCAATTTCTTTGAGTATTTCTACCCAGAGGATGCCGACATCTGTGTACCTTACGTTGCCCCGCTGAATTTCTCAACAGAAGACAAGCGTGTTTACAGTTTTCTGGAGAAAGTGGGTAATTCAAGTTGTAGGACTAAAATCCTTAACTACCAAAGGACAATGCTACAAAAGAAGGATGAATATTTGCCTGCCTTTATTAAACTTGCAAAAAAGAAAGAACTCACTTACTCAATGAGCTATGAAAAAGCCTACGAACTTTTGGTTTTTGAATATTCATTTGCCTATTGGCAATGGGGAATTACGGATTGCAAGAGCATCCCAAACTCAGGTGTAACTGCCAAGAAAATGATAAAACACCTCGACAAAGTAGCAAGTATTGATTGGATCTCGGAGCAAGGTATTGAAAAGTTACAGCCATTTTTCTATCAAGCTATGTGTGAAATTGGAATGTATGGCTACGATCTTAAAGATTTTGAGGGTTTGTCTTCTTATACAAAAAATCCAATTTTTGATTTTACATTCCCAAAAGGGATAGAGGTAATTTACGAACCCGAACTAATGCAAAGAGTAGATTTTTTTATTCGCCACAAGGCAGAAAATATGATTTTTATTTATGGCGAATACGATCCCTGGTCTGCGACTGCTGTTGAACTGGGATATCATACAAATTCCATAAAAGTAGTTAAGCAAGGGGGAAGCCACAGAACCCGAATTGCTAATTTACCTGAGGCCCAAAGGAAACAAATACTTGATAGTATTAATTCATGGTTATCAAAACCAAGTAAATTGAAAGAAACTGATATTATGGAGAAAAAGAAAGTAAAAGGTATTGGCGGAATATTCTTTAAAAGTAAAGATCCTAAAATGCTTAATGAATGGTATGGTAAAAACCTTGGCCTCGTAACTAATGAATATGGCTCACTTTTTGAGTTTAGAGAAAGTGATAATTCTGAAAACAAAGCCTACCTTCAGTGGAGTCCATTTAATGAGAAAACTGAATATTTCAAGCCTTCGGAGAAAGAGTTTATGATTAATTACCGAGTTGAGAATATCGAAGACCTGGTGAATGAATTAAGGGAAAATGGAGTAACAATTCTTGACGAAATTGCAAGTTATGAATATGGTAAATTTGTTCACATAATGGATCCTGAAGGAAACAAGATTGAACTTTGGGAAGCTGTTGACAGTGTTTTTACTAAACTTTATGATGGCAAAACAACCAAGTAGTTTTATTAGATAAAGTTGTTAAAGGAAATAAGTTAAAAAAATTGCAAAAATGATTAAATTATTAATGACACACCCCTTATTCCCCTCTCAAGATGGGAGTTATCGGAAATCAATTTTTCAATTTTAAACTACGAGATATTCAACTTTTAACAACTTCGATAATTAAAAAATAAAAAAATGGATAAAGAAGAAATAAAAAAAATAAAAAAGGAGTTTAAGCCTAAAACCTGGATGCAGATTAAAGCCAACGATTCGTGGTCGGTTTTTAAAATTATGGCCGAAGTTGTTGATGGCTATGAGTCGCTTGCACGAATTGGCCCTTGTGTGGCAGTGTTTGGTTCGGCCCGCACAAAAATGGGTAGCGATTGCTATCAGACTGCTGAGGAGCTAGCCTATCTGTTAACAAAAAAAGGTTTTGGAATAATTACAGGTGGGGGACCGGGAGTAATGGAAGCTGCAAACAAAGGAGCCCATATTGCCGGTGGCAAGTCTGTTGGACTGAATATAGATCTGGAATTTGAACAACATGCCAACCCATACATCGACCCTGATAAACTTCTGGAGTTTGATTACTTCTTTACGCGAAAACTTATGTTTATGCGGTATTCGCAGGGCTACGTTGTTTTGCCCGGCGGATTTGGAACTATGGATGAACTTTTTGAGGCCATTACATTAATCCAAACTCACAAACTTGTTCGCTTCCCAATTGTGCTGGTTAGTAAAAATTACTGGGGTGGCTTAATAAAATGGATAAAAGAACGGATGCTGGAAGAAGGAAATGTCAGTCCCGAAGACCTTGAGATTTTTCATCTTGTAGACTCTGTTGAAGATGCAGTCGCAGTAATTGATAATTTTTATAAAAAATATGATTTGAAGCCGAATTTTTGAGAAACATCCTTTTTTGTTTGAATAAACATAGATTGGTTAGCCCCAATATTTTGTATCTTTGTAGAAAATAAATAATAGTAATGAATCTTACAGCAATAATTGAAAAGTCAGAAGATGGATGGTTTGTTGGGCAAATTGAAGAATTTCCCGCTGCAATTTCACAAGGCAAAACAAAAGAAGAATTGAAAGCAAACCTTATTGATGCTTTCATGCTCTTGCTGGAAACCAACAAAGAAATTACTAGAAAAGAGTTTATTAACAAAAGAGTAATTAGGGAAGATTTATTATTTGTTTGATGAAAAGGCAAAAACTTATCAAGCATCTTAAACAACATAAGTGTATTTTGTTGCGTGAAGGTGCAAACCACAGCATTTATCAGAACCCTAAAAACAAAAAGCAAACTGCCGTTGGTAGGCATAGCGAACTGTCAGATTTATTGTGCAATAAAGTATGTAAGCAATTAGAAATAACTCCTGTTTCAAAATAAATTTATAATAATTATTTTTTGCCTGTTCATTCCTTTACTTGTTCTTACCTCAACAAAATAAATACCATTATTAAGATTAGGTGAGATACGACTTTTGCTTGTGTCTAAATTGTTTTTTGTCCAAATTAGTTTACCCTTAAGGGAGAATATTTTTATTGAATTAATGATTTCACCATTTTTTGTTTCCAAATTAAATATTGAATTGTTTGGATTTGGAAAAATAGTAAGATTATCGTTTACCTCTTTTTCTTCCCAACCCGGTAAAACTTCTGCCTGTCCATTAAAAAACTCCAATCCACCTGCATAATTACCGGCAAGCATTTCCATTTTGTTATCTGAATTAAAATCGGCAAGGGCAGCGGCAGTTCTTAATCCCCTGTCAAAGGATATATCTGAAGTATCAAGTAACTGAGCCAAATTCCCTGACAAAGTGAACTCACCTTCCAGATTGCCATCAATATCTTCAAAATAATGGATAAGCCCCTGCTCTGAGCCAACCACAAGTTTTGTTGTTCCATCGCTTAAGCGGAAAAAATGGGGAGTGCTGTAGCCAAAGTAGGAAAGTGTATAATCGGTAACGTTTACTTTGCCAAGGCTATCAGTTACAAAAACAAATTCAGGATTCTGTTCTGTTCCTTCATTGTGATAGTAGTGTATTTTACCCTTCTTTTCACCTACAATCAAATCCAATAATCCATCTTTATCCAAATCGAAAAGTTGTGGATAACTAAAGTCGTCCACATCAATTTCAAAATAATTATCATCAACAACTTCAAAATTTCCATCGCCTAAATTCTTTGAGAACAATAATTTGCCATTACCGTTTCCAGCTAGAATATCTGCTAAGCCATCTCCATCAAGATCGCCTATTGCGGGTGCGATGGCAAGTAAATCTTCTTTCCACAAATCCCCCAGATTACTTTCCCACAATTGAAACTTAGGGCTTTCTGCCGTACCGGTATTTCTGTACAAATCAATTCGTGAGCGATAAACCGAATGCAAGAACATGGCTACATCGTAATAAGAATATTGGTAGTAACCATAGTTACCTACAATAATATCTTCTAGCCCGTCACCATCCCAATCGTAAATAGTGGGATATGCTCCCGAACCGAAATCTAGCATTTTGTTTTGCAAAAAATCCTTTGAGTAAAGCACAAATTCAGGATTGTTGTTTTCTCCTTCATTTAAATATAGCCAAACACTACTTTTGTTTTTGGATTTATAAATGCTCGGATCAAATGTTGAAACCAAAAGGTCTTTTATCCCATCATTATTTACATCGATGTAAGCGGCCACAGGCATTGAAAATATAGTGGCTGTTTCAGTGTTTGAAGGAAACAGTGTATCGTAAGAGGTAATGTGGGCATCTTGAGTTGTTCCACCATTTGTAAGGGAATAAAGACCAGGGTAATCAATGTCGCTCAACAAAAGATCAGCATCATTATCGGCATCCAAATCCAAAAGCAGAAAGGTAGAACCAGTATGCCTATCTTTTTCAGGTATTGCCAATTGAGCATTCATATTAATGCAGGTATCAAGATAAAGTACATTCGACTCATCGTTTTCAGCAAAATGCCCCCAGCAAGAAGTGGTTTTTTCAAAAATCAACGAATCAGCATGACCATACGTTTCCATAGAAAGATTTGTATGCATATCCACAAAAGCACCCAAAGGACTAAATGTAAGTATGTCGAGATCGCCGTCATTATCCAAATCATAGATTCCCGGATAATCACCATAGGTTACGTAAATATTGGTTTCAATTGGACCTCCTTGTTGACTTGTTAAAAAGGGACTAACGACAAGTTCAAACTTAAGTGTTTGAGAGGATACATTTTTGTAAACCAATATCCCTCCCCAGCCTGGCGAATAGGTGAAAATATCTGTCTTGCCATCAAAATTATAATCAATAAAAATTGCCCAGTTGTAGAGTTCGGGAAATAAGGAAGAATATTCTGGCGATAAATTGTAATTGATCTCATTTTCAGTACCTTCATTTATAAAACAATAAAGTCTGTTACCCTCAGCAGAAGTATAAACTACATTAAAAATCTCATCCCTGTTAAGTGCCACCAAATCGGCCTTACCATCGAGATTAATATCTATTTCACCAAACTGCATTGAGTTCATACCCCCTGCCCACGGAAACTCAAGTTCATTCCCATTTTCAGTTTGCACAACTGAGGGTTGATTCTGTGAAAGTCCACATTTTGCAACAAAACCCATTAATAAAAGCAGTAAAGTTAATCGTAACATATTCTTGCAATTTTACATAAACCTGACAAAAATTTATCATTTAAACGTTCTGAAAAGTTTAATAAAGTGTAAAATTAGAATAAAACCAATTACAATTGCAGCTATTATTATCACAACAATTTGCTAATACCACTCCTCGTTACTACCCAAATATTATTGCGCTTGTCTTCGAATATTTCAACAATATGATTATCGGTTAAACCATTATTATTTGTAAATTGTTTGCTGCCTTTTTTGTTCAGCATGAAAAGACCACTTTTGTCGCTTCCAATCCAAAGTTCACCTTTTGAACTCTCAAATAAAGTAGAAACTTTTTGTTTTTTATCAAATTCAAGAACACTCACTAAACTACTTCTGGTGATTTTATAGATTTCGGTTCGCCCGGCAATCCAAATGCTATTATCTCTTCCCAATGTTATTGCAGTAAGGTCAATGCCATCAGTATGTATATCCCCTAAACTTTTCCATTTGCTTCCATCGAAAACAGAAACTCCCTTTGATGAAAAAGCAAGAAGTTTACCATCAAGATTAATTAGTTTGTTAATCTCTCCTTTAATCTGAATATCTTTACTGAAACATGATTTCCACTTGCCCTCTTCGTAATAACACAAGGCTTTAAATCTCTGATCTTTTCGGGTAAATGCCCATAGCCTGTTTTCATTATCTTCAAATAAATCGTAAGTAATATTATCCTTTATGCCTTTGCTCTTCTCATACTTAATCCATTCATCTCCATCCCGTCTTGCAACTCCATAAGATGATGCCACCCAAATCTCATTATCAGATGTTTGTAATACTTTATAGCATTTATCGGAAGGCAATACTTCGCCATTGAATTCAACCCATTCCCTATTATCGTAAATATAAACACCATCCAGACTACTTACCCAAATATTTCCATCCGAATCTTCAAAAATAGAAGTAAAATAATCCGTGGGTTCTCCAGCAGTAACGGCTGCCGACCCGCCAATCATACCCAAAAAATCAAACCAACGACCATTAGTGAATAATTGCACTCTTCCCTCTACAAATGAAAATCCAATGTTTCCAATATCACGAGGGTTTATACGTTTCTCTAGTATTACCCAAATCCGGCTTTTACTATCTTCAAAAATATCTTTAACATAAAACTCACTGTTTTCACTATCAGAATAATGAGTCCAGTATTCTCTATTGAAATAAAAGATACCTTTTTCGGTTGCTACCCAAAGGTGTCCTATTTTTGTTTCAAATATTTTTAATACTTTTCCTAGGTTTTTATCCCGTCCCTGCTTATCCGATATGCTTTTTATTGATACCCATTCCTTTCCTGTAAAAGCATTTAATCCTGAATAAGTAGCGACCCAAATAACCCCTTTTGAATCGACATGGGTAAATAAGATGGTGGAAGAAGTAAGCCCATCACTCTTGGTGTAGGTTTTGAATTGGCTTTGCGATATGGAAGAAAAAGTCAATACACAAAAGCACAATAGCAAAAGTTTGTTGGTTGCGAAACTCATTTTTACCTTGTGTTTTAATTAA
>JAOZNY010000049.1:0-5683 GCA_029933565.1 Bacteroidales bacterium | reverse complement strand
CCCTACTCCCACTCAATAGTTGAAGGTGGTTTTGAACTAATATCGTAAACTACCCGGTTCACGCCTTTTACCTGATTGATAATCTTGTTTGAAACCTTTGCAAGAAATTCGTAAGGAAGATGCGACCAATCGGCGGTCATGCCATCGGTGGAGCCAACAGCACGCAATGCAACAACATTTTCGTAGGTACGCTCATCGCCCATAACACCAACCGACTTCACAGGCAAAAGTACTGCAAGCGATTGCCAAACATCATTGTACAAATCATCATCTCTTAATCCCTGTATAAAAATATGATCCACTTCTTGTAATATCCTTACCTTCTCACGTGTAATATCACCAAGAATACGAATACCAAGACCGGGACCAGGAAATGGATGCCTGTCAAGAATATGTGATGGCATATCCATTGAACGGCCAATTCGTCTAACTTCATCTTTAAAGAGAGTGTTAAGCGGTTCAACAACTTTTAGTTTCATAAAATCAGGTAATCCACCAACATTGTGATGCGACTTAATGGTAGCCGAGGGTCCTTTTACAGAAATCGATTCGATAACATCGGGATAAATAGTTCCCTGTGCAAGCCATTTTACATCCTGAATAAGATGCGCTTCCTCATCAAAAACATCGATAAAAGTATTTCCAATTATTTTGCGTTTTTTCTCAGGCTCTTCCTCCCCTACCAATGCATCAAGAAACAGATCGGAGGCATTAACACCTTTTACATTCAAGCCAAGATCTTTATAAGAATACAACACATCTTCGAATTCATTTTTACGCAACAAACCATTGTCGACAAAAATGCAATAAAGGTTTTTTCCAATTGCTTTATGCAGAAGAATAGCAGCCACCGAGGAATCGACACCACCTGAAAGACCAAGCACAACCTTATCATTGCCAAGTTTTTGTTTTAGTGCTTCAACAGTAGTTTCAACAAACGAATCGGGTGTCCATTGCTGATGGCATCCACAAATATCTACTATAAAATTCTTTAACAATACTGCTCCCTCAGTTGTATGATAAACCTCAGGGTGAAACTGAATACCAAAAGTTTCCTCGTCCCTTACCTTAAATCCTGCCACTTCAACTGTTTCAGTACTTGTAATTATATCATAGTTCTCAGGAATATTGAGAATAGTATCACCATGCGACATCCAAACCTGACTATTATTTGACATGCCATGCATCAATTTACAGTCTTGATTTATAAAACCCAAATTTGCCCTGCCGTATTCTCTTATTTTGGATGGTAAAACTTCTCCTCCATCGTGCTGAGCCAAAAATTGAGCACCGTAACAAACTCCCAAAAGTGGTAATTTTCCACGAATATTTTCCAGTTCAGGAACAGGAGATTCTGCATCCCTCACAGAGAATGGACTTCCCGAAAGGATTACACCTTTTACTTCTGACAAATCTTTGGGTATTTTATTAAAAGGGTGTATTTCACAGTAAACGTTTAACTCCCTGACCCTTCGTGCTATAAGTTGGGTATATTGGGAACCAAAATCGAGGATTAATATTGTTTCTTGCATGAGGCAAAGATAGAAAAAATGTTTCTATTGCTGCGGGAATTATGGCTTCTGGGGCAACTATGGATACTATTGCTGCTATGGCGACTATGGCATCTGTGGCTGCTATCGAAACTGTGGCTTGTAACAAAGGATATCAACAAATAGCAGCAACAGCAGCAATAGAATCCACAGAGGCAACATTTTTTCACTATTTTCGCAAAAAACATACTTATGGCTAAAAAACGAAAAAGCAGAAAAAAACCTTTGGCTAATAATTCAATGCTAATGCTTATTGCTATTGTTGCAATTTTGGCAATATTATCGATAGTTACAGCCTATTATATTTTAGATAATGATGACAAACAAATTGATGCAATTGAAACTGTAACAAAGATTATACAAACTGATGATAATACGCAAAAAACAGAAGAGCAAGGCACAATAAAAACAGCAATTGAGGGTACTTGGGTAAGTAATTACGATGGGGCAATGCTCACCATTTCAGGAACAACATTTTCTATTGAACTTCCATCGGTTGACGCTAGCGGAAATGTAAAAGGAAGTATTGCTGTAGAAAATACTATTGTAACATTCTCAAACACAACTGGTACAAAAACATGCATTGGTAAGGAAGGGCATTATAATTATAGTTTTGAAGGTGATGAACTTATGCTCAACAAAATAAAAGACCCCTGTGACAGAAGATCTGAAAGGATGACCGAGAGTTGGTTTAGGCTTTAGAGGAGTTCTGGTTGCTGGTTACTGGTTGCCCACCTTTGCTACGCTCCGGCGGATAAACGGATTGAGGTTTACATCAATAAAATATTGTAGTTGAATATTCACTTTTATTTTTCATAACATCAGTTACTACTAAACGAAAAATATTCTTGCCTTTTTTTAGGTAATTATCGTAATTATAAACTAGAAGTTCCTTTTTAGTATCGTATTCCATTAATATCCATTCATCGTTTAAATAGGCATTGTAGGATGAAATGGCGGTTTGCTTTTCACTTATTTTCACTTTTATTGTTTTCTGCTTTGCTATACTCTTACCATCCTTAATGTTTATGGGTTTTATCTCCGGTGCAATAGTATCTGCCAGCAAAGTATAATAGCCCAATAATTTTGTTTTGGCTGAAATGTAATCACCACTTTTTTTAGCACCTGCATACCAATACTCATCATCGTCAGGACTGTAGGCCACAAATATTTTTGAAGATATGTTACTAAAACCACTATCAGGTTTTATGGCCACTGTAAAAGATTTCTGCACCGGAACAAATTGATCATGCAATTTAAAAACTTTTGAAATATTATCTTCACTACCAATATTCACATCAAATACAAAATCAAAAGAACTGTAAAATGAATTGGCAGGAAAACTTACTTTAATACCATCCTCTTCCAATTTGTTCTTCTGCGAATAATTGAAATGTCTGCTGCTTTTTGCTGCTTTTTGCTGATGAAAAACAACAGAATCAGTCGACTTTAAAACAAATTTCAAATTCGACACATTACCATAAGCATCGGTAACAACAAACTCCATAGGGTGTACTAAGGTGTCGTTAAATTCGTAAATACCATTAGCCTCAACATTCTTATAAATAAACAGCCTGTTATTAGTATCAATGCGTGTTCTAATAAATCTGGAGGCTTCTTCTTTATAATGTCTGTAGTCAATCAAACTATTGATATAGCGTGAAGTTGAAAACGACAATTTATTCATTACCAAGCCAAATACTTGTGCTGAATCCTTAAACATTGAAATTTCATAAACCCCATTTTTATTACTAATCTCATTCATCAGATCATAAGTTCTAATTCCAAAGTTTACTTTCCCGTTTACAATAATTTCAGGTTTATCTTTCAATCTGCAATCAGGACCCCAGCCTTCCACAACATAAAATACTGTATCATTTTTTCCATTTATTGTTGAATATTCATCCACCGGATAAATTGCAAAACCCGAAATTTGCGGACGCGTAAAATCCTTAACCTTAATGCTTTCAAACAGGAGTGGGTTTATTGGATACTGGCTGGCCTCCTCCCTAATTTCAAAATGCAAATGAGGCCCCAATGAACCACCGGTATTTCCCGAAAGGGCAATAACATCGCCTTTTTTTACTTTAAACCTCTCCTTATGGGGAAACGACTCAACCACAAAACTTTCCTTTTTGTATTGCAATTCTATTACGAATTTTTGCAGTGTATCGTTAAACTTTTGAAGATGGCCATAAACTGAGACATAACCATTTGGATGTGTGATGTAAAGAGCCTTGCCATAACTGCCTTCCGAAATTTTTATTCTGGAAACATAGCCATCAGCTATCGCATAAACCTTTTTGCCTTGTACTCCCTGGGTTTTTATATCAATTCCTGAATGAAAATGATTTGATCGTAACTCACCAAATGTACCACTCAGGTAAAGCGGAATATCTAGTGGTGGTCTAAAGTAATCCTTTGGATAAGACTGTGAATATGCGTTAAGAGTTAGAGCAAAAGCAAATAAAAAGGAAATTAGTCTCATCAAGCCAATAATAATTAATGTTAAAAACGTAATTTAAGCAACAAAATTATACGTTTAGTTGCCTTTGTTAATTATGATTTGATAATTTTGTCAACAAATTATTTTGAATTGAAAACATTAACAACATTAGCAATTTTGCTGTTCTTATTTGGACTTCAAATATCTTGTAACAAGAATGAAAGTAACGATAAAAACAAACCTTTCATTGTGTTAAATGGTAACCCTTTTATGAACTGGCCGCTAGGAACAGAGTTTGTTGATCCGGGAGCAAAAGTTTATGATGTAACCGAAACCAACGACACCATTGAAATTTCGTTTAGATTGGAGACCTCCGGAAATGTAAATATTGACTTGGAAGGAACTTACCAACTTAAATACAATGCCAGCGATGAAGCCGGAAATAGGGCTGACGAGAAAATACGATCGGTAAACGTACTAATTTCAAAATAAGGATTCCGGCAAAAGAAATATCGTTTTGTTAAAAGTTAATTTTAATTAGTCAAAAAAAACTGTAAAAATGATTAGGTTATTTATAACACACCCCTCATTCCCCTCTCAAGATGGGACTAATAGGAAATCATTGTTTACAGTTTTTACCCAAAACGACTTTAACTTTTAACAAATACATCAAATGATCTCCACAATAAATAAAAAGAAAATAGTATTCATTGTAAACCCCATTTCAGGAGGACGCAGGGGAACAAATCTATCTTCAATAATTAATAATGGGATTGACAAAAATAAGTTTGATTTTAAAATTCAACTAACCGAATATGCCGGTCATGCATCAAAAATAAGCAAACAATTAGTTGAAGAAAAAACTGATATAATTGTTGCAGTAGGTGGCGACGGGACTATTAACGAAGTTGCATCACAAATGATTGGAAGCAATAGCATTCTGGGTATTATTCCACGTGGTTCAGGAAACGGCCTTGCAAGGCATTTGGGTATTCCAAGGTTGGCTAGCAAAGCAATTGACCTTATTAACACAACCAACACCACAAAAATTGATACTGCCACCATCAACGATTTACCTTTTATTAGCATAGCCGGACTTGGCTTTGATGCGCATGTGGCCAAGTTGTTTGCAGGAAGCAAAAGGCGCGGATTTCTTACTTATTTTAAGATAATTGCAGAAAATTACCATGAATACAAACCCAAAAAATACATTTTGAATTTCGACTCTGGAAAGACTATTGAAACTAAAGCATTTTTTATAAGTTTTGCAAACTCAAACCAGTTTGGGTTTAATACTTCAATAGCACCAAATGCCAAACTAAACGATGGTAAACTTGATATCTGTATTGTTAAAAAACCTTTTCTTGTTGAAATTCCGCTTATTGCAAATCTTTTGCTTTTAAGGAAAATCAACCTTTCGCCTCATGTTGAGATAATTCCGGCATCGAGCCTAAAAATTCAACAAACAAAAAATTTTGTAGCAAATGTTGATGGAGAAGCAATTAAACTTGGCAAAGAACTTAATATTCAGGTCAAGCCACTTTCGTTGAACATAATAATACCATAATAAAATGTCGAAAAAGAAACAGAAATATACAGGTGTGGTTTATTCCACAAATACAAACTTCGATTATCAATCGGATGAAGAAGAAATTGACGAAACCTTAGAACCAAAATACCAGGACCT
>JAOZNY010000237.1 GCA_029933565.1 Bacteroidales bacterium | reverse complement strand
AGGGGTCTGGATTTGTACTCATCGGTTTATAAATCAATTTTTTCATCTTTACTGGTCAAATAGTAAGTTGTCTCTTTGCCTTCCTTGCCTTTCTGCAAATTGTAAACACTACCGTCTTTATCAGTAATTGGCAATTGTTTTTCGTAAATCTCTTTGAGCCTGTCAAGTACTGTGTTTTTGGAGCATTTGAAGAAACCTTTTAAATCCTCAATAAGTTCACCTCGTTTCATAGGTGCGGTTAGAACAACCATTAACCTGGTGGTAACGCTGTCGATATACGCATGGTATTTCTTTGAGTTATCAACTTCTGCAATTAAAGCATCGTCAGCCACAACAAGTGATTTCTTCATTTCAGAATAAACAAGATGAAAAGGTTCCGGCCTTTTGCCTACCCTTGTTTTTAGGTATTTTACCTTAATCAGGTCGGTGTCTTCGTTGTTTTTAGTCTTCTCAAATGCTATTTGCATTTGCAGACTTGCCTTATTCATTATTTCAGTTCCCAGATGGCCACGTGCTTTGTCACCTGAAGATGGGTTCTCATGAATGATGCACAAGAACGTAACATTCTGTGTGTTTATCAATGAGTTCATATAGTCGATCAACTTCATACTTTCTCTGGGATCATTGAAGTTTGAGATGAGGTCGGTAATTACATCCAACACAATTATAATATGACCGCTATTGGTTTCCCTTAGCCTGTCAATGTATTGTTGCAATACCTCAAGGCGGTTCTCCCTTGCTACTTCTATCAGTGAAATAAAATCAAAGTTTTCTGGTTGGTTTTCAGGGGAGAAACCTGCCTTTTTTATGATCTTTTGCAAGGCAAATGGGAACTGGTCTTTCGTGTTCCTCTCTGTGTCAACATATAATAATGTAAAGACTTCGCTTAAACAGTATTTTACAAAGCCAACGAGATCGCTAACTATTTTAACAGAAAGTATACAACTGCAGAAAATCTCAATTAAGCGGCTTTTGTGTGCACCCGCTTTGCCCTGTAAAACATTGATGGTGTTGCGGTATACTATGCCTTGATTTTCCCTCTCAATTATAGGGTTTGCAAAGCGGATTTGCTCTTTCACTTTTTCTTTTAGGGCCAACCTGCCATGCAATACCTTCTCTAAGTAAGGTATTGTTGGAATTCCATATTGACTAGGTATCTTGACAGGATTATACTGTTTCATATGAAGGATTTATTTCAGCATAAATACGATGTTCGTTACCAATCAGAAATGAGATATTTATTAATATTCCGCCTGCATTAGGATCTTTCTTTCTTGCATTATTTATGATGTTGTTTATTTCACCTCCGATCCCTATATCTATAGAACTGAGGTAATTATGTATACTTACTAATAATTGTGATTGCTTATTACCTTTCATTATATAGGATTTGCTGGCATTTGGTTTATTTGCGTAAGCCTCGAGTTGTCGTTGTTTCTCATCGATTATAATCTCAAGATCGAAAAGATGACTTTGTATTTCTTTTAATTGGCTCATTTCACCCTCCTTCCTCTTTTTGTTAAAAAGTCTTCGGCCTCAGCCTTAATTTCTGCTGTAGTTTTTACATTACCTTCTTCTAACCACCTATCAATCTGTTTTTTATCGAAATATAATTTTCTACCTCTTTTAATATGGGGAATAGAATTCTTGGAAGTCATTTGATAGATACTTGAGCGGGGAGTACCAAGGTAGTCCTCAAGCCATTTGAGATCGTAGAATCTTTTTTCAGGTTTACGTTGTTCTGTTACTGGAACAACTTCTACTTGCTTACGAATAAGTTGAATCTCAATCACTTCATTTGCCGCAAGTTCGATTGCGATTGTTTTTGTTACCATTGTTTTTATTTATTTGTGAATAATGGTCTTGTGGTATCAAAAACCAAACAAATGCCAAGAAAAAACAGTAGTTCAGGGCAAGTTTAGGGCAAGTTTAGGGCAGAATTACTGACAAAATGGAATTTGCTTTAGGGCAAGTTTAGGGCAACTGGCAAATTTGGCAGTCAGTGTAAAGTCTTTTTTATAAGAAATGTTGATAATGGTAATTCTTAATTCAAAATGGATATAGGATAACTATTTATTGATGTTTAGAATATCCTTTTTTCTTTAGGGGCTTCTCTGTTGCCATAAAAATGCTTATCTATGGCACTTTGTGTTATTTCTTTAAACATATACTTATCAGGATCCCAATATTGAATATTCTCACAAACCCATCTTATCATATCACTAGTTCGTGATATTGAAATGTTCTTTAACTTTTTGTGGGATGCAAATAAATCTGCTATTACGCTTGCTGACTGTTTTATTTTAATGCTATTGGAAATAGTTTCACCGTTAAGAATTTGATTTAAGGATATAACATCCCACTTGTCATCAATAAAGGGGTTTAGTGCATTCTCAATGGTTTTTCTTATTTCTTTATCATTTATTTTTATCGTAATACGTTTTTCCTTTTTTTCAGGCGACAAATCTTTCTCTGGTTTTAATTTAGTTTCGATTTTTGCTTCTTCATCTTCATTTCTGTCTAGTTCGGGTGGTTTCTCTTCACTTTTGTAATTCTGTATGTTTATTTCCTCTAATACAACAATAAACTCACGCATCAACTTTATTTCATCAGCATAACTATCGGTGTTTTTATGAAAAGAATTTAAACCAACCCTAAGCTCCTTAATAAAATGTAGTTTTTCTGAAGTTTCATTAATTTGCTCAAAGTAGTGCATAATATCCTCCTCGTTGAATACGTAAACAAAGAACTTCCGTATTTGAACATTAGGGATATCATTTTTCATTATTTCAATGAAACTAAGCGTTTCTTTTAAGTAATTAAATTCTTTTGAGCCCCGTTTGAAGTCTTGTAGACTGACATCAATTTCCCTCGCTATAATATGACATGCAAAACTCCAACTGTAATCCTTGTATTTTAATTGGTTGAAGATCCCATCTTCAAGTGCATCTACCGTTTTCCTTACATTACAATTATTATTAGTTAATGACTTTATAATTTCACTAATTAAATACTTATAAGTAAAAACATAACTAGGTCCTATAACAGACTCCCAAATTTCAGATTGCTGTTGCTCATAATATTCATCAAAATGGCTCATAACTCCTACATTAAATAATAACCAACAAATCTATCTACAAAAACATCCTATTTAGTGCTTGTTGATAATTTTATTTATTTACTTCTGTTTGCAATTATTCAACTACCAATAGTTCTAAACAATTTTCAACAAATATGTTTCGCTTCCCTTAAATTGTTAATTTTGGTTTATGATTTTATTTAGTAACCAACCCACTGTTCCATTTACATATAACTTTATGGATTAATTGGTTGTTGACATTTATATTTATGGCAAAAAAGAACATTACAAATAATAACGAGCCCCTTGAAAAACAACTCTGGAAATCGGCGGATAAACTAAGAAAGAATATAGATGCAGCCGAATACAAACATGTTGTTCTCGGGCTAATATTCCTTAAGTATATTTCTGATGCTTTCGAAGAACTTTTTGAAAAACTAAAAGCAGGAGAAGGAGAATATGCAGGTGCCGACCCTGAAGATAAAGACGAGTATAAAGCAGAGAATGTGTTTTTTGTTCCGCCATCGGCACGCTGGGGGTTTTTGCAAAGCCATGCCAAGCAGCCAACTATTGGTAAAACAGTAGATGAATCGATGGATGCTATTGAGCGAGAGAACCCTTCCTTAAAAGGTGTGTTACCAAAGGTGTATGCAAGGCAGAACCTCGATCCGACTAGTTTGGGCGAACTTATTGATATGATTGGAAATATTGCACTGGGCGATGCCAAATCAAGAAGTGCAGATGTATTAGGTCATGTTTTTGAATATTTCTTAGGTGAGTTTGCACTTGCCGAAGGCAAGAAGGGCGGACAGTTCTATACTCCACGTAGTGTTGTTGAATTATTGGTTGAAATGTTGGAACCGTATAAAGGACGTGTTTTTGATCCTTGCTGTGGTAGTGGTGGTATGTTTGTGCAATCGGAAAAGTTTATAGATGAGCATCAGGGAAAGATAAATGATATTTCAATTTACGGACAGGAAAGCAACCAAACAACATGGCGACTGGCAAAAATGAATCTTGCCATTAGAGGATTAGATAGTTCGCAAGTAAGATGGAATAACGAAGGCTCGTTTTTAAACAATGCACATAAAGATTTAAAATGTGATTATATAATTGCCAATCCTCCATTTAATGTAAGCGACTGGAGTGGCGATTTGCTCCGTAAAGACGGGCG
>JAOZNY010000236.1 GCA_029933565.1 Bacteroidales bacterium | reverse complement strand
TTGTATTAAATGTATGCTCTCTTTTTACAATTCCGGTTACATCACCAATTCCGGTGGTTGTAGCTGCACTTCCCATACTTAAGGTATCTGTTGTCATATCCAAACCACCTTTGATTGCTGATGGGTTTACACTTTGCAGATTTAAAATTCCATTTATACTTAAATTGCCTCCGGCAGTAATTCCTTTACCGTTTATGGTCAGATTATTTAAAGCACCAGTAAATATTGATGAAGGAAGTATAATGTCTGATGAATTTGTAAATTCCATTGTTGCTGATGCATTGCTTGCATCAATATTTCCACTTGTACGTGTTGGCGAATTACCTGAAATGCTCAAGGTGTTTGCACCCAAAGACAGAGTACCTGAACTTAATATCAAAGTGCCTTCAATACTTACTGTTCCTCCTAAACTGATTCCGTTGGAGCGGTTTAAAGTTAAATTATTAAGTGAAACACTAGGTAGTGTTGTATTTGCTCCACTACCTCCAAAAACAATATTTGATGTACTTCCTCCAGTTAAAACACCGGAAGTAGTTGAAATAGCGCCATTAATAGTCAAAGTATTTGCGCCAATACTATACGCACCATCTGTTAAAGAAAGTGTTGTTGGAATTATTATATCTCCATTTTGTGTTAATCCATGGTCGTTGTTTAGCGTTAATGAACTAATGGTATTGCTTACAAAAACCCCGCTTGGAATACTTTGGGAAGCAGTACCAGCAAAATTAACCACCGACGAAGCAGCTGAAGCATCTATCTGATTGGTAGTAGCCGAAACAATATCGCCTGTTAAAGTGAGTTGTTTCCCGTTTAGAATTAACTTTTTCACACTTGTGTTTGTAATATTATTAAGTGTTCTGTTTTGGTCTAAATAACAATCATTAGTAGGAGTTGTAGCAAATGAAATATCTGCCCCATCGGGTGGAACAGCACCATTTTCCCAGTTAGTAGTAGTAGCAAAGTCATTGCTGGTAGTTCCTTCCCATACAAAATCGAGAGACACTTCCAATGCTCCCATTTTGGGTGGATTGTCGCGGGTAATTCCATCATAATCTGTAGTTATACCTGTTCCTGTTTCACCTGGCAAAGAAGCCGATGTTACATAATCAGAAGAATTAGTTCCTCCTGCCGAAGTAAAATTTGGGTTGGTATTTAAACTGTTTGCATCTTGCTCTGTGGCAGTTTTCAATAATGCCAGCGTACTCTGGTCTCCGCTATAACGTGCCAGCATTCCACCTGTTCCGCTAACATAATAATCATTGTAATCTGCAGTAAAGGTTCCACCCGTTGCATCGTAACATATTGCATAGTGCGAACCAGTACCACCACTTCTGGCATTGAAAAGTATATTATTTCGTAAATCTCTGGTGTTACTATTCGTATTATATCTTATGGCATACGATTTTTCTGAACCCGAATTTGTTCCTGATAAATAAATTGAATTAAAAAAGAGGTAAACTGTTTTTCCTGAATTACCAACATCATATATTCCATACACTTCTGATGAAGTAGTTCCACCTAAAGAGACAATATTATTTGCGTAGGTTATATTATCCGTATTTTCATAGACACCATAAATTTTTGCTCCGGTAGATGATGCATTCACAGATAAACTATGTATAAAGTTTGCACTCACATCACCAGCACCTGCTCCTACTGAATTTCTGGTAAATATCCCCACAACACAACCTGTAAAGGAAGAATAGGTGTTAGAAATATTATATATCAGGTTCTCATGAATTGATTGCGCATCCGTTACCGTATTTAAATGTATGCCAATGGCAGAAGGAGTCCATGTACTGGTACTAGCATTTGAAATAGAAATATCTCTGATTGTATTTTCACAAACCTCATTTGTTCCCGCTGTTAAATATATTCCATTAATAAGGCCTCTTGTACCAACAGCAGTATTAGAAGTATTGTTTTTCAAATTCGAAATTGTATTTTCGTGGATATGTGTTACTCCTGAACTTGAAGAATATATACCATAAACCTTTTGAACATTTGCCGTACTTGCTGAACTTGCATAAATACTTGAGGCTGTACTTGTACTTCCGATAGTATTGTTAGCAATACTAACTGTAGCAGAACCATACAGACGGATACCATAAATATGTGTTGAAAGAGTTGATGTAGTTGTTCCTGTAATTGATCCAATATTATTGTAATTACAATTAATTTCTTCGGTACTTTCCAAACGAATACCATAAATGTTTTGTCCATTTGTTCCTCCGGTAACACTTATCGAATTTGTACCTGTTGTTGCGCCAATGGTATTACCTGAAACAGTCCCAATATCAACTTTCCCTTCAAGAACATTAATTCCTGTCCAGTCGGCAATACCAGAATTACCCCAGTTAATGTTCCTAATTGTATTATTTTGAATTGAACTTGCAACAGTACTTCCTACTTTAATATAAATTGCATTGAATACATTATTAGCCGAATTGGTCTTGGTCCAGGCAGCCCCTGCACACAAAGGAGCGCTTCCACCGATGTAATTATCTGAAATATTAAAATCCCCTCCGGTAATATTATTGATTTTAATAGCATTGTAGGTTACTGTTCCTGTTGGAGCGTAAGATGTTGTTTCATAAAAACTGTTTCCCAACAAAGTCCAATCTGTCGTATTACTATATAAGTATATCCCATTCGAAGCCGATGAATACTTTAGAAAATCATAAATATTATTATTGCTAATGATGTTTCCACTATTGTCTTTTCCTACGGTACCCTCGGAATAAATTGCATTTACAGGCCGATTGGCAGATGTTGAACTTGTTATGTCGTTGTTGTCAATAGTATTGCCATCGTTTCCAGAACCGGAAGTAGTACTTGAGAAAAAGACAATGCCACTAGTAGCCCTTGTTTCAGATCCTTTGAGCGTACAATATTTCACAGTATTATCAGATGCATCATTGATAAAACGGATGGCTGATGTACCCGAAACAGAACCTGTACTCGTATTTATAATGTTCAAGTCTTTAGTAGTGCCAGTTGCATTCACTCTTCCATCAATGGTAACATTGTCAGCACCATCCAAATCAATAAGTGGCGCAGCCAGGTCTCCGCTTATGGAAAGCCCTGATTCGGTAGGATAAATATGGACACTTGAATAATTGTTAACACTTCTGCTTCCGCTTGCACTGAGTACCGCTGAAACCGGTTCGGTAGTACTATGTTTTATTTTTATTACAATTTCTCCTTGATGAATACCTTCATTAATTTTATCGAAAGCACCTTTAAGTGTAAAATAATAAGCAAGTGTTGTTCCTGTTGATGCATTCACTTCAACATAAGGAGGCGAATATTCAACCCAGGTATTATTGGTACCACTTAGTACTTCCTGCCATTTATTATAAAATGTGCTTACCCCACTGTGGAGTCCCATATCTACACCAACTCTGGTAATATCATCCGCTCCTAGTTTCAGTACTATTTTATTTGTAGATTCATAGAAACTAACTTGTACATCGGCATATTTACTGTCATTGTAATCAATTTCATGATTGTTATACTCAATGGTAAATATTCTAGTGGGTGCACTACCCGTTACCAATGATTTTATCCAACCTCCATTATCCCCTACTTTTCCATCGTAAACATCCATAGCAATAATCTGCCCGAGGTTAGTTGCAGTAGATGTTAGATTATAGGCACTGGCTGCCCCATAATCGGTACTGGCTACTCCATCCATGCGAATAAATCCATTGGTTGCCACGCTTAAATTGTCAGAGGTTGTGTAGGAATTATCGTAATAACTAAAATTAAAAGGCCAGCTAATCTCAGCCTGTCCATCATCACCACTAACAATTGTAGTACCCGAAGAGCAATCGATCCAATCGTAAGTAGTTCCTGTAACTCCTGTTTGAATATCATAATTCCAACTAGCTGCCGGACCTGTAGGTGCTGGTGGGGCTCCTCCTGGTGTATATTCAACCCAGGCATTGTTTGTGCCCGTTAAAACTTCCTGCCACTTATTATAATACCCACCGCTTACTCCACTGTGAATACCCATATCCACACCTGAGGCAATAATATTATCGGTTCCTAATTTAAGTACAACTATATTTGAAGTCTCATAAAAACTAACTTGTATATCGGCATATTTGCTGTCATTATAATCAATTTCATGATTGTTATATTCGACAGTAAATATTCTATTGGGGCTACTTCCGGTTACTACCGATCTAACCCAGGATGTTGAACTCACATCACAATCATATACATCCATGGCAATAATCTGGCCCAGCTCGGTTGAAGAACTTGATAAAGAATAGGCACTGGCTGT
>JAOZNY010000235.1 GCA_029933565.1 Bacteroidales bacterium | reverse complement strand
AAATACAGAAAGCCACCCGGTTAAGAGTGGCTTTCGTGGGCCCACCTGGACTCGAACCAGGGACCAATTGATTATGAGTCAACTACTCTAACCAACTGAGCTATAGGCCCCACTTTTTCAAGCATTCCCGAAATGCGTATTTCAATTTCGGGCTGCAAAATTAATAATAATTATTTATTGAGCAATTGTTTTTATTTTAAAAAGATGTTTTTAATTTTGAAAAAACAAAATTGCCTAATGGTATTGAATCTTATTATAGTTAGTTTGCTTGTATTTGTATTAAACATTCCGTTTGGGTACTGGCGTGCCAATGTAAAAAAGTTTTCGTTGCAATGGGCTTTAGCAATCCATATTCCCATACCATTTATTATTGCATTACGAATATACGAATCGATAGGATTTGCTTGGTACACCTATATATTTCTAGTGGGAGCATTCTTTCTTGGGCAGCAATTTGGTGCTTATCTGCTAAAAGTAATCAAGCAGAATTGTAATAATTCAACTTCTTGTTTAATAATGGATTTGGTAAGATGTTATAAAAGTAACTGACTTATTTACACCTTCTGCAACTTCCTTTTGTTCCTCCTCCAAAAAATGCAGAAACTCCAATTATAAAACCAAAATTATACCAATTGCCATTGTTGTTGGCTTCATAAATATCTACTCCATCAACAAAAAGGCTAACCAGAAACGAAAAAAGTGAGATAAAACCATGCCACAAACCCATTAAGAATCCTGCTGTTTGCTCATCGAATTTTTCACTTCCAGCATTACAAGATGTAATTGAAATAAGCAAAATGGCTAATACAAAATACTTTAAACTATTTGAAATTTTCATAAATTCTATTTTTATCACAATTTGAAGGCTAAAGTAGTTAAATGAAACGTAAATAGTAAATGATAATAATAAATATCTAAATTCAAAAATTGGAAGAAGGCAATAATTTGTTTTTGTAGAGCCAATTATCTAATTATATTTGCTTATTAATTTTTGAGCGATATGTCTGTTAAAAATATAATTTTTGATTTTGGTGGTGTAGTCATCGATATTGATGAGCAGTTGACAATAAATGAATTTGCCAAACTTGGAGTGGAGGATATTTCAAAGGCTAATAGTCCTGAATTTATTGAAATTGTAAAGAAGTTTGAAAAGGGTATTATTACTCCTGAAATATTTAGGAATAAACTAAGAGATTACCTTGACCTTAGTGCAACCGACCAGGAGATTGATGATGCATGGAATGCACTTTTGTTTGATATTCCACAGGAGAGGCTGGAGGTAATTGAAAAAGTTAAAAAAAACTATAATATTTTCTTGCTTAGCAACTCCAACGAAATTCATTACGATTTATACTTAAGGGATTTGCAGTTAAGGTTTGGTTATAACGAATTTGCTGAACTTTTCCATCAGGCATATTTCTCTTTCGACCTTCACCTAAGTAAGCCCAACTCCGAAATTTATGAGTTTGTAATGTATCAGGAAGGCCTTAATCCTGAGGAGACTCTTTTTATTGACGACAAACCTGAAAATATTGAAGCGGCAAAGAAACTTGGTTTTCAGACTTATCAGTTGATTAAACCTGAGAGGATTAGGGATATTTTTACTGATGGTAAACTAAATTTGAAATTGTAGTACTTCGTTTCTTTAATGATAAAATTCTCTGATTTCTTTTAATAATTCTAGAACTTCAGCATAAGTTTCAATTTGCATTAACTTCATTCTGAAAGGTTTAAAATTTGGATATCCTCTGAAGTACTGCGACCAATGTTTACGCATTTCCAAAACCCCGCGTCTTTCGCCTTTCCAATCAACTGATTTTTCGAGTTGGATGCTGCTTATTCTTATTCTTTCATCAATGTTAGGAAGTTCAGCAATTTCTCCTGTTTCTAAATACGTTTTTATTTCTTTAAATATCCAAGGATTGCCATAAACACCACGAGCTATCATTAAGCCATCAACACCATAATTATCTTTAAAATATTTTGCTGATTTCGCATCCATTACATCTCCATTGCCAAAAACAGGAATTTGCATCCTTGGGTTGTTTTTTACATCACCAATAAGAGTCCAGTCGGCAGGAATGCGTGGTTTTTGTGTACGGGTTCTTCCGTGAATTGTAATTGCTTTAATGCCGGTATCCTGAATTCTTTCAGCAATATCTACAATTTCTTTGTGTTCATCGTCGTAGCCAAGCCGTGTTTTTATAGTTACAGGAGTATTCACAGATTTTACGACAGCGGCAGTCATTTTTATCATTTTTGGAATATCATTTAGTATTCCTGATCCTGCTCCTTTAGCAACAACTTTTTTAACAGGGCATCCATAATTAATATCAATAATATCAGGATTTGCTCGCTCGGCATATTGAGCTGCTTTCACCATGGAGTCGATGTCGTGACCAAAAATTTGAATACCAATCGGTCTTTCAAATTCATCAAAGTCAAGTTTCTTAACACTTTTCTCAGCATCCCTTATCAGTCCTTCCGACGAAATAAATTCGGTAAACATTACATCGGCACCAAACATTTTGCAAACGTAACGGAATGGGGGATCAGTAACATCTTCCATTGGTGCAAGCAAGATGGGGAACTCTCCTACTTCAATATCTCCTATTTTAACCATTTATAACAATGAAAAGTTTATTGAAGTTGTTTAAAATTAATTTGATTCTTTTGAAAAACTGAAAAATTGATTGGATTTTAATTGACACACCCCTGCCTCCGCCGAAACGGCTACGTGCAGGCAGGCCTGATTCCCCTCTCAATAGGGGATAGATGGAAATCATTTTTCAGTTTTATGCATTATTTTTAAAATTTAAACAACCTCATTCATAAAAATTAGATTGCAAAAATATTATTTTTGCCGGACTTAAGTTTTTATTATTTATGAAGAGAACTGCCTTTTTTGAATTTATTTCGCCCTGGGGTAAATTGCTGTTACTAATTGGATTGGTTATTTTGTTTGCAATATTTACCGCTTTTGGCGGATTACTTATTGGTAAGTTTTATCTGGATACTGATTTAGTTAGTCTTGCTGAAATGCTTTCTAATCCAACTGAGGGTAAAATTATTGCCTTCACAAAGTTTTATCAGTTTATTAACCAGGTAGGAGTATTTATTTTACCGGTTTTACTTTATACATATCTTGTTAGTAATTCAAGTTTCGAATATTTAAGAATAAACAAATCACCTCTTACTATTAGCATCTTAATTGCTAGTATTGTGGTATTTACGGTTCTGCCATTTCTTAACTATATTTCTCAAATTAATATGGAAATGAGTTTTCCACACTCCTTAGCATGGCTCGAAGAGTGGATGATGGAGAAGGAATTTCAAGCTAAAATTATAACTGAGGCTTTTTTGAAGACTAATACTATTAGCGGGCTTTTGATTAATATTTTTATAATAGCCTTAGTGCCAGCCATAGGCGAAGAGCTCCTTTTTCGTGGAGTTATGCTTCGACTTTTTAAAGACATTTTCACGAATGTTCATATAGCAGTTTTTGTTTCGGCAGTAATATTTAGTCTTTTTCATTTACAGTTTTTTGGCTTTTTGCCCCGAGTTTTTTTAGGAATGATTTTGGGCTATTTGTTTGTTTATACACGTAATTTATGGGTTCCCATTGTTTTTCATTTTGTAAATAATGCTGCCTCTGTAATTGTATATTACCTATACGAGAATAAATATATTAGTACCAGTATTGATGATTTTGGCTCAACTAATAGCATTGTTTATATAATTGGTAGCCTGCTGATTAGTGCTTGGTTAATTATTATTATCAGGCAAAGGGAAAATTACGATTTATTAAAATAAGGTTTCAAAAGTCAAAAAAGAAACTTAGAATTTATTTTATGTAAAAATGTACAAACAAAAAAAGGGGACTTTTAGTCCCCTTATATTTAGTGCTTAAAAAAGTCTATTATCTGTTATCTGCTATAACTCTCTTCTTTTTTGTAGAATAGTTAATCTTAAGTGCTCCAGATTTACGAAGTTGCTGCTTTATATCAGAAACCACACCCATTTTAGTTTCACCATCTACTTTTAATGAAGTGGTAAGTAACTTTCTATCGGCTTCGTCTCTTGCTTCGCGTTCGTGTGCAATAAACTCAGGTATTTCATCAATATTAGCCAAAACATCATTTAACTGGATACGTTCATTTGTTCCAAGATTCTTGTCCTTTGGTGCTCCAACATAAATATAACTCACAAGCGATTTTTTTTCCAGTTTTTGAATTTCGCTTGCCTGAGGCATATTTTGACTTACCATTACAGTAACTTCACGCATTGTTGTTGTTACCATAAAGAAGAATAAGAGCA
>JAOZNY010000234.1:1379-4347 GCA_029933565.1 Bacteroidales bacterium | reverse complement strand
AGAAAAAATGAATTCAGGTTTTCAGGACAATTATCCACATGGCTGCATATTAATACAGAGAACCCATATCCTGCTTACGTTGGTGGCAGATATATTCCTCAATTAAATTATAAAATACCTATCAAAAACGAGGGATTAATCGACTTTGAGGCTTCAGCAAATATTTATGGTGATGCCGGTATTCATTTCTTCGATTCTGCATCTGCAGATGGAAACATTAGTCCTTATAGGGTTTGGGCTAGGTATTCCACTAAACAATTAGAAGTGAGAGCCGGATTGCAGAAAATAAATTTTGGCTCTGCCAACATGCTACGCGCCCTTAGATGGTTTGATCAGATTGACCCTCGTGATCCCCTGCAACTTACGAATGGAGTGTGGTCGGGATTGGGGAGATATTATTTTATGAATAACGCCAATTTGTGGATTTGGGTTTTGTATGGAAATAAAGATCTTAAAGGATTTGAGTTTATTAAAACAAATTCAAATATCCCTGAATTTGGTGGAAGGTTTCAAAGTCCTGTACCTTTGGGGGAACTAGCTGTTTCATATCATCATCGTGTTGCAGATTCAAGAGAATTGAATGGGCTGATTCCTGAATTTAGCGAGATTCCTGAAAACAGAATTGGACTCGACGGAAAATGGGATTTAGTTGTGGGACTTTGGTTTGAGGGAGTTTGGGTTAACAAAAGTAAAAATCTTGGGAAGTTTACCAACCAGGAAATATTTACCCTTGGAACAGACTATACTTTTGGGCTTGGCAATGGTTTAAACATGGTTTTGGAACAGATGATTATTGCCAACGATGAAAAAGCATTTCAGTTTTCACAAACCAGTAATTTTACAGCCCTATCAGCAAATTATACTTTTGGAATGTTCGATAATATTAACATAATAATTTATTACGATTGGCTAAATAAATCAGTTTATAATTTTGTGAATTGGTATCGGCAATTCGATAGAACTACACTGTATGTGATGGGATATTGGAATCCGGAAAATAACCAATTACCAAATATGGGTACCACCGAAAACCTTTATGGTGGAATTGGTATTCAGTTAATGTTTGTGTTTAATCACTAAGAAATACGTAGAGTGCTTAGAGTATTTGGAGTAAAAAAGAATATTATTAAAATAAAGAATAATGGCAATAATTGAAATCAATAATCTGGTAAAAAAATTCCCTGTAGGTAAGGGGCATTTTACTGCGCTCAACGGAATTAATCTTAACTTCGACAAAGGTGAATTTGCCGGCTTAGTAGGGCCAAGTGGATCTGGTAAAACTACTCTTCTCAATATTATTGGTTCCCTTGACACTCCCACATCTGGAAGTGCTATTGTATTAGGCAAATCTATTTCTGATTTATCGCATAAGCAGGCAGCCATGCTTAGAAATAGGCATATTGGATTTATTTTCCAAACCTATAATTTGTTACCTGTTTACACAGTTTTTGAGAATGTGGAATTTTCGTTATTACTTCAAAAAATGTCAGCCTCTGAGCGTAAAAAGGCTGTAATGGAAGCCTTGGAATGGGTAGGATTAACAGACAAAGTTAAGTCGAAGCCAAATATGCTCTCCGGTGGTGAGAGTCAGAGGGTTGCCATTGCAAGGTCGATGGTTAAAAAGCCTGAGATTGTTTTGGCCGATGAGCCAACAGCAAATCTCGACTCAAAAAACTCGCATCATATTCTTCAGACCATGAAGAAGTTGAACGAAGAATTAAATGTAACATTTCTGTTTGCTACACATGACGAAAAGGTTATGCAATATTTAAACAGAATGGTTTCTCTTGAAGATGGGAAAGTTGCTAGTGACGAAATAAAAAAATAATACAATGTTAGCATTTAAATTGGCATTTAGAAATCTCATTGGCGCAGGACTGAGAACCTGGCTCAATGTAGCAGTATTGTCTTTTGCATTTGTTTTAATTATATTTTACAATGGAATGATTGACGGCTGGAACCGTCAGGGGATAAAAGATACCATTGATTGGGAAATTGGTCAGGGGCAGTTCTGGCATCCTGAATACGACAAATACGATCCTTACACTATTCAGGATTCGCATGCTCCTTTGTCGGAACAGGTGAAAGCAGAGATAAATAAGGGTAATCTTACACCTGTTTTAATTACTCAGGCAACATTGTATCCGGAGGGAAGGGTACAGAGTGGTATTTTAAAGGGTGTAGATCCTAATCAAAATATTTTAAAACTACCAACGGCTGATCTTTTGAATATTCAGGATGAGTATGCTGCCATTATTGGTAAACGAATGGCAGAGTCCACCAAATTAAAAGTAGGCGATAGGGTATTAGTTCGATGGCGTGATAAAAATGGAACTTTCGATGCCAGAGAAATTAAAATAGCATCCATATTCAAATGCGATGTTCCTTCCGCTGATAATGGTCAGATTTATATGTCGCTTCCCATTTTACAGAAAATGACAAATATGGAAGGAGAAGCAACATTATTAGTTTCGGGCGAAAATTATAGCGGAGCAAAACTAGAAAACTGGGATTTTAAGGATCTGGATTTTCTATTATCAGATTTAGAAAAACTTATTCAATCAAAAAAGGCAGGAGGAATAATATTGGAAGGTTTATTACTAATTATTGCATTATTAGCCATTTTCGACACACAAGTACTTTCAATATTCCGCCGACAAAAAGAGATTGGAACATACATTGCTCTTGGCCTTACACGCCGACAAGTTGTTGGTATTTTTACAGTTGAAGGAGGTGCTCATAGCATTCTTGCTGCCCTGTTGGGGGCTGTTTATGGAATTCCTTTTTTTATGTGGCTCGACACCATTGGAATTACATTTGGAGGTCCGGATATGGGCATTACCATTGCCGAAACCATTTATCCGTATTACAGTGTTGGACTAATAATCAGCACCTTGATTCTGGTTGTTGTTTCCGCAACAATAGTAAGTTACATACCTGCTCGTAAGATCTCAAAAATGAAACCAAC
>JAOZNY010000234.1:0-1279 GCA_029933565.1 Bacteroidales bacterium | reverse complement strand
AGAAAAAAATGATAAAATTTATATTTAAAGGGATATTAAGGGATAGGAGTCGCAGTCTGTTGCCAATAATAGTTATCTCATTAGGTGTTTTTCTTACAGTATTCATGAGTGGCTGGATGAAGGGTATTTTTACTGACATGATTGACATGAGTGCAAAATTCCAAACTGGCCATGTTAAGGTTATGACTCGTTCTTATGCCGAAAACCAAAATCAATTACCCAACGATTTGGCATTATTGGGTGTTGAAGAAATACTTACAAACCTTAATTCTGATTATCCAAACATGGAGTGGGTTAAGCGTATTAATTTTGGCGGTTTGCTGGATGTGCCTGATGAAAATGGCGAAACCAGAGCACAAGGACCTGCTGCCGGAAAAGCTGTGGATTTGCTTTCTCCAAATTCAACAGAGGTCGATCGAATGAATATTAAAAATTCTATTGTCAAAGGATCAATTCCAACAAAAGTAGGAGAAGCACTTATTAGTAACGATTTTGCAGAACAATTTGGTGTAGATGTAGGTGACGATGTTACCATATTTGGCTCAACCATGTATGGAAGTATGATGTTTAAGACTTTTAAAGTTAGTGGTACTATTAGTTTTGGATCGACTGTACTCGACAGGGGAGCAATTATTGTAGATATTTCTGATGCTCAACAGGCTCTTGATATGGAGGATGCTTCCAGCGAGATTCTAGGTTATTTTAAAGAAGGAACTTATGATGATGTTTTGGCTGAATCTGTAAAAACTAAATTTAACGCAAAATACAGTAATGCTGATGATGAGTTTTCTCCTCAGATGTTTAAACTCAGGGACCAAAATGGATTAGATGAATTGCTTGCACGCGCTGAAAGCATGAGTGGAATAATGGTATTTATTTTTGTATTGGCTATGTCGATTGTGTTGTGGAATACAGGTCTGTTGGGAGGTTTGCGCCGATATAGTGAATATGGAATACGCCTGGCTTTAGGAGAAAATAAGGGGCATATTTATAAAACCATAATTTATGAGGCTTTGCTTATTGGGTTCATTGGGTCGGTAGTAGGTACAATTCTGGGGTTGGGTGCATGTTACTATTTGCAGGAAAATGGAATTGATTTTAGTTCGATGATGAAAAATGTGAATATGATGTTGCCACCGGTTTATCGTGCTGCCGTATCCCCCGAACTGTTTTACATTGGCTTTTTCCCCGGATTGATTGCAATGACATTGGGGAATGCACTGGCAGGTTATGCAATTTATAAACGTAAAACGGCTCAGTTGTTTAAGGAGTTGGAGGT
>JAOZNY010000450.1 GCA_029933565.1 Bacteroidales bacterium | reverse complement strand
GAAAGGTTCTGCACTTTAAATGCCAGATTTACCTCTTCGGGTACAGGCTCTTTTGCAAGTTCAGCCAAAGCCTTTGAAGCGGCAAGTTTCATTTCCTCATTAATCTCAGTTGCTCTTACATCGAGGGCACCACGGAAAATATAAGGAAAGCCAAGAACGTTATTTATCTGGTTAGGGAAATCGGAACGCCCGGTAGCCATAATTATATCATTTCTTGTTTCCATTGCTAATTCATAGTCAATTTCCGGTGTAGGATTGGCAAGTGCAAAAACTATGGGCTGGTCAGCCATAGTTAGGAGCATTTTAGGTTTCATCACTCCACCCACTGAGAGGCCAAGAAAAACATCAGAACCTTTGACTGCTTCTTCCAAAGTTCTTACCTTAGTATCTGAGATAAACTCCTTTTTTGTTTCGTTGAGGTCGGTACGTTCGTTGTGGATAACGCCACGGCTATCGAGCATAATAATATTTTTAGGATTGGCTCCTAAAGCGATGTAAAGCCTGCTACATGAAATTGCGGCAGCACCAGCTCCATTTACAACAATTTTAAGGTCTTCAATTTTCTTGTCGTTGAATTCAAGTGCGTTGAGCAAACCGGCAGAGGTAATTATTGCAGTACCATGCTGGTCATCGTGCATTAAGGGGATATTTAACTCTGCCTTAAGCCTTTCTTCAATCTCAAAACACTCAGGGGCTTTAATGTCCTCAAGGTTTATTCCTCCGAAAGTAGGTGCTATGGCTTTTACTGTTTGTATAAATTTATCGATATCGGTTTCGTCAACCTCAATATCAAAAACATCAACATCGGCAAAAATTTTGAACAGGAGGCCTTTACCTTCCATTACAGGTTTTCCGGCTTCAGCACCTAAGTTACCTAAGCCTAATACTGCGGTTCCGTTTGAAATAACTGCTACCAGATTACCCTTGGCAGTATATTTGTAAACATCTTCAGGGTTCTTTTCAATTTCCAGACATGGGTCGGCCACTCCGGGAGAATATGCAAGCGACAGATCGCGCTGTGTTGAATATGGTTTTGTGGGTACTACTTCTATCTTACCCGGACGCCCAAGGGCGTGATAATTAAGGGCATCTTTTCTGAATAACTTATCCATTTT
>JAOZNY010000233.1 GCA_029933565.1 Bacteroidales bacterium | reverse complement strand
ACTTTGGCGAAAGAAAATGACAACAGAATCGGAATCGCAAACTCATTAACCTCTATTGCCAGAACATATAAATCAAGGGGATCGCTGGATACTTCAATTTTATATTTCCGGCAAGCACTGAAAATACGCACGGAATTAAAAATGGAACGTCACATAGCATCTTCTGAAGTATCCATCGGGAAAACGCTTATCCAAATGGGAAAATATGCTGAAGCAGAACAATCGTTAAATCATGCATTTACTATTTTTAAAAAAATGAATGAACTAACAGGTATTGTATTAGCAAATCTTACACTGGCTGATGCCATGAACAGGCAAGGAAAACCTAAAGCAATTGAGCTGGCAAATCGAACATTGCAAAAAGCAATAAGCATCAATAATCCAAATTTGTTAAGTTTCGTTTACGGAGAACTATCAGATATTTATGCTTTTCATCACGATTACCAAAAGGCGTTTGAGTATCAAAAAAAACATGAGGTACTTAAAGACAGCTTGTTTACCTCTGACAAGGAGCGGATGCTGGCCGAGGTGGAAGCCAGATTCCAATCGGAAAGAAAAGACAACGACATAGCCCTATTGAAAGAAAGAGCAATTGTGGAGCACAATTGGAACATTATGTTAATTGTTTTACTGCTTGTCTTCTTAATTGTTATTTTCCTGCTCTTCGTTATGTTCAGGTATAAATCGACTGCATTCAAGAGACAAGAAAAACTACTGGAGCAGGGGAAAATTATCCATACTCAGGAAAACATGATTAACAAAAAAGAAAAACAACTTTTACAGGAACAATTAGAATCGAAAAATCGGGAACTGGCTTCAAAAGCTTTGGAAATGATTCGGCTGAATGAAACCATTTCAGAAATTATTGAGAAACTGGAAAAGTTTAACAGTGCTGCTGATGCTAACTCTAAAATGGGCATAAGTATCAAAGAAATTATCCACGATCTGGATACACATACCAAACAAAATATTTGGAATGAATTTGATAAAATTTTTAAAAATATCCATTCTGACTTTTACGAAAAATTATTAGAAATTTCACCGGAACTTACAGCAACAGAGATTAAGACTGCCGCCCTGTTAAAGTTGAACCTCAATACTAAAGAGATTGCCGCCATTGCCTTTAAATCGGAAGGCAGCATTAAAAATACCCGTTACCGCTTACGCAAAAAACTGGGCTTGTCTGGCGATGACAACCTAGTTCCTTTTTTAATGCAAATTTAAGTCCGTAACACTGTTACCCTTTAATATTTAGTGGATTGAAACACAATGTGATCTAACGACTTTACACCAGAACAAAGTGTCGTCAGGATACTAATACACATTCAAATTAATAACCCCTTATCTTAGGAGACTTCCAGTCCATTCCTCATTCAAGACAACAGAACTACTTTTTCAGTCTGTATTTTAAGCCTTGTTATCAGTTACTTACAAACTTTGTGACTTTTTAAGTACCTCTCTGAAACTTTTATTAAACCCTAAATATTTGCTTCACTCTTTATGTGAAAATACTTTTGCTGTGCAATTCAGAATGGTTTTGCATGGAAAAGAAAAAGAAAAATATGACCCCAAATAAGAAAACGAACTCATCGGAAAAAGAATCCATTGAGGAGTTAAAAAAGAAAATACAGCATCAAAAAGATGCTCTGAATAAAATAATTAAAAACTATACGAAATGAAAAAAAACTACTTAGGTAAGGAATTGAAATTGCTAATAATATCCAATTGCAAAATATTGCTGATTTTGCTATTTATAGTACCTAGTGCAATTGGTTTTTCACAACAAATTAGTGCCAGTTTGCTGTGTTCTGGCGGAGAAAGTTTTGTAATGACAAATCAATCTCTTGAATTTGCCATCGGCGAAATAGTCACCGAGACTTATCAAACAGAAAACAATATACTAAGCCAGGGATTTATTCAGGGTACTCCACAGGAGATTGGTATAAACGAAGACTTTATTAAAAATGTTGATATCCGCATTTTCCCAAACCCTACAAAAAATCAAATAACTGTAAGTTGTAAAAAAACGCCTGTAATAATTGAAATAATTGATTTACAAGGGCGTAAACTCTATACAAAACAAAACCCACAACAAACCGAAATGCTGAATCTTGAAAATCTACAAAGAGGCATTTACTTTCTCCATCTGGTTTTCGAAGGAAATATCCCAATCACAAACCGAATTGTAAAAAACTAATCAATAATAAAAATGAAAAAGATGAAAAAAATTCAACTCTTATTTGTGGGTCTAATCTTGGGGGGAGCACTATTCGCTCAGACACCCCAAAGTTTAAAGTACCAAGCCATAGCGCGTAACAGTGAGGGCGTTGCTATCGCAAGCAGTCCCATTGGTTTACAATTTTCCATTGTGGCTAACACTGTAAATGGAACCACTGTTTACAGTGAAACTTTTACAACTACTTCTAATGCTTCAGGTGTATTTAATGTAAATATAGGAACAGGAAATATTGTATCAGGAAATTTCTCGGAAATTGAATGGGGCAATGATTCGTATTTTTTAAAAGTAGCAATGGATGTCGATGGAGGGACAAATTACATTGAGATGGGAACCTCCCAACTGCTTTCTGTTCCCTATTCGCTCTACACGGCCTCCATTTATGTTCATTATTCAAACGACACCCTTTACATTGGCAATCAATACGTTGTTATTTCAGGCGGCGGAGAACCACCATCAGGAACAGTTACCGATTATGATGGCAACGTTTACACTACTGTAACTATTGGCGAACAAACATGGCTCAAAGAGAATCTGCGCTCATTGCATTATGCCGATGGTGTTGTTATCGACAGTGTTTGGGTGTACGACAACAACGAAAGTAATGCTGTTACTTGGGGTCGACTTTACAACTGGGAAGCAGTTATGAACGGTGCTGCTCCTTCCAACGGCAATCCGAGTGGCGTACAAGGTGTTTGCCCCGATGGTTGGCATTTACCTTCCAAAGCTGAATTTCAGCAATTAGTAAGTTTTGTGGCAGCAGGCGGTAGTGCCTGGAACCTAAAAGAGTCAAATGCAGCCTATTGGAACAATCCTGAACAAAATACTAACGAAAGCGGTTTCTCGGCACGTGGAGCCGGTTTACGCGACTACATTTTTTTCAATTACTCCAGTCTTAAAGAAACTACAAATTTTTGGAGTACTACCGAACAGGACGACAACAGATCTAGCAATATGAGAATCTATGATCAGCAGGGTAATGCGGTATTGCACAACGACCAAAAACTTGCTGGATTTTCTGTGAGATGTGTCCAAAACTAAATTACAATAAGATTATCATTTTAAAGAAAACATCATGAAAAAGAAATATTTGATCATTATTATTATTTGCCTAACAAGTTTAGGCTTGACAGCACAAACTGTTATTACCTACGCCGGCAATGCACCTCAAATAGGTGATGTCTATAATTTTTCGGGTGATAATGGTTCCTACGATCCGGGACCATCCGGCATCAATCAAAACTGGGATTTTTCAAATATCCCTCCCTCATTCTCCAGTACAGAAACTGCAGTTACTCCTGAATCAACACCTTTTGCCAGCGACTTTCCAGAGGCAAACACTTCGTTTCACTACACAGGAGACAATGAATCGTTTAGTTACGCCGAGGTAAGCACATCAGAAATGCTGAATGATGGCGTAGGCTTCGATCCCGGTGGTGATAATGAGTATTTTATTCATTATACCGATGCCGTAAAGCTAATGCAATATCCATTTTCGTTCAACGACACCTATACTGACAGTTATTTTTCTGCCTACAATCTTGCTGAATTGCTAACTCATGAATGGGGTAATATAACGGTAACAGCAGATGCGTGGGGAAGTGTAAGTACTCCCGCAGGTACATATAACAATACCCTGCGGGTTAAATCAGAACGTACTTACACTGATTCCGTGTGGATGTCGGGGATGTTTCTTTATGCAAACACCTTCACGCAAACCAGTTATGAATGGTACACATCCACTTCACATTCTCCTGTTGTCAGTATTTCCATAACGAGCGACGGAACCACAGCAAGTTACCGTACCGATGCCCTTGGTGTTGGAGAAGAGTTCTTGACTCATTCACAAATAAATGTTTATCCAAACCCTGCCACCAATAGGATAGATATCAAATTGCCTGAAGGGAGTAAGGTAAATATGGATATTTATATTTTCGATCTTCAGGGAAAACAGTTAGCACAGCTCAAGAAAACGGGGAACGATGAGTTCTCGGCAGACATCAGCGCTCTTGCTCCCGGTGAGTATGTAATCCCGATAAAAATTAGTTCCACGAAATATGCAACAGCAAAATTTATCAAAACAGCAACTTACCGTTAAGGTGTACAGACTTCTAAAAAAGAGATTATTCACTCAACTTTAA
>JAOZNY010000449.1 GCA_029933565.1 Bacteroidales bacterium | reverse complement strand
TGTACCTTTCCGGAGGCACTATAAATGTTATTACACTTTCTTCATTGTCCATCGCTATTGGTATGGTAGTTGACGACTCTATTGTGGTGCTTGAGAATATAACAAAAAAATTAGAAAGAGGTGGTTTTGCACGTGAATCAGCTATTTACGGAACCAACGAGGTGAGTTTGGCGGTTATTGCTTCAACACTTACTATTGTTGCTGTTTTTCTTCCTTTAACTATGTTAGGTGGAGTAACAGGTGTTCTTTTTCAACCTTTAGGTTGGGTAGTAACTATTTCTATTGTTACTTCGGTAATTGTTTCTTTAACACTTGTTCCAATGTTATCCTCTAAAATTTTAAGCGTTAAAGATCCAGACAGAAAAACGATTGGAGGAAGACTTTTCTATTTCTCACAAAATTTACTCGATAAAATGGATAATGTGTACGAAAAGACATTATCGTGGGCGGTTGGTCATCGCTGGTTAGTTGTTGGAGCAGCAGTACTTATATTTGTTTCATCACTTTTTCTAACCAAGTTTATTGGTTCAGAGTTTATGCCTGCAATGGATAACGACCAAATGGCAGCACAAGTTAAACTGGCACAAGGCGTAAAACTTGACGAAACAATAAAAACAGCACAGTATTTAGATTCTATTTTTATGGCTAAATACCCTGAGGTAGAAGTTGTTTCAACAAGTGCAGGAGTGGGCGATGAAAATAGTTTGGCATCCATTTTTATGGAAACAGGGAACTATATTGTCAATTATACTTTTAAAATGACACCCCATCAGGATAGAGAAAGAGATATTTTTGAAATAGCCGATGAAATGCGAAAGGATATTGAAGTATTACCGGAAGTAGAAAAGTTTTATGTTGATCCCGGAAATTCACGTATGTCAAGTGCCATGGGTATGGGAGGCGGAAGTAAGATGGAAGTAAAAGTTTACGGAAACAGTTTTGACCATACCAATGTTGTTGCTGAAAAAATTGCTGAGGCATTTAACAGAACAAAAGGTGTAAAAGATGTTTTAATAAGTCGTGATAAAGAAAAAGCAGAATTACAATTGGTTTTAGACCAGGAGAAAATGACTTCTTTTGGCTTAAATACAGCAACCGTTGCCGGAGCAATTCGTAACC
>JAOZNY010000232.1 GCA_029933565.1 Bacteroidales bacterium | reverse complement strand
AATATTTTAGTGTAATTTTATACGCTAATTGTACAATGCCATGATTGTACTAATAATGTAAACTTCCTATTATGCATAACGACCAAATAGATAGAATCGAAGAAATGTTGATGATGATTCCAACAAAGATGTGTCGGAATATGGATCAGCGATTTTCAAATGTTATACTAAAGGGGATCTCATCAGAAATTGCAAAACATCATTTTATGATTTTGAGGATACTTTTTGAGAAAGAAAAATTCTTTGTTACAGAAATTGTTCAAACACTTGGAATCACCAAATCACAAATGACATCTTCAATCGATAAACTATTAAAACTAGGATATGTTATAAGGTGGCCAGATACATCTGACAGAAGAAAGATTTATGTATCCATTACAAAGGACGGGAAAGAAATCACAGAAAAAATAAATCTCCGAATGAAAGAACAGTTCTATCAAGATATAAAAACAATGTCTGCCGAGGAACTAAATGATCTTGAGAAAGGCTTAAAAGTGCTACGGAAATTATGTTCTTCATGTGAGTAGATCATTCTCTGGTCTCTGTTCTCCCATCAGAATGGGAAGCGAACCGCCCTTTTTCTCTGGAATGAACAGAGCCGGCTACAGGCCATGGCCAACCCCCAAATGCAGTCTGACGATAATCAGCGTATGCCTGTTGAATTTCCTGTCGTGTATTCATAACAAATGGGCCATTTTGTACAACAGATTCATCAATGGGCTTACCCTGAAGAATGAGAATATTACTTTTTTCTGTTCCACTTTGTAGAGTAATATCCACATCTGCTTTAATAATAGCTGAGTGATTATTATTTAAAATAACAGCATCTACTATTAATTGGTCTCCTTCAAAGAAATAAATTGTTCTATTAACTCCCTCAGATGCGTGTGGCACAGTCCATTTGGCCCCTGCCTCCATTTGAACTAGCAAAATAGCCACTTCATTTTTTATTTCAGTTGCCCATGAATCTGGAGGAGGTGCAGCAGCAGTTTTATTTACCAATTTTCCTGCAATTACTTCCACCTTTGTCTTTTTTCCTAAATCATCAACATGCGTATAAATCGGTATTGTATCTTTCCAAATCATACCATAATGAGGCTCTACAAATTTGTTGGCCTTTGGAAGATTAAGCCATATTTGAAACAATTCCAACGGATTGTCTTTTTGCTGGTTTATTAATGGAAACATTTCGGCATGTTGAACACCACTGCCCGCAGTCATCCACTGTACATCTCCATTACCATATCTTCCTGAAGCGCCTTTTGAATCAGAATGGTCAATCATACCTTTTCGAACAACAGTTATAGTTTCAAAACCACGGTGTGGGTGTCCCGGAAAACCAGGAACAGTAGTTCCATGATACATTCTCCAACCATCTTTTACAACAAAGTCCTGACCAATCTGTCGTCCATCAAGACTAGCATCTGGCCCCATTTTGTCATTCCCCTTTGGATAATGATCTTCATGATGCACACAAAAAAGAAAAGGGTCGCTAGTTTCCCACTGAAACCCAAGTGGTTTAATATTTTTCACATTAAGTGTTTCCATGATTTTAATATTACGTTGTGAAAATAAGGTTTTAACACCAACTACATACATAGTAGTTAACAATGCCATTTTTTTATGAAACTTCTTCTTCCACTCACTTTGTTAAGTGTGAAATTTTGAATATTAAATTTCTAAAACTCCTTTATATTTTTCCTTGTCGGCTATAAGCAGAAAAGTATTAAGCGTAACTGCTAATGCTGCACCGCCAATTCCGGCAATATCCAAAAACAAGTGGAACAGAAATGCGTTTAACATAATAGGGAATAGTACGATTAATGCCAAGGCTGTATACTTGTTTATTAGTAGCAATATTCCAACAATAATTTCCACAATGGCTATAATCGGGAAAAAATACCCTGCCTTTGCCATAGCACCCATTAATTCACCTGCTTCTGCAGTCATTTCAGGCATAGGCATAAACTGCAAAAACCCATTTAATCCAAATAACACTAAAATAAGACCTAATACTATACGAGCAATAATTTTTGTAATTTTCATGATTTCTATTTAATTATTAATTACTTTTAGTGCGTCAAAAATATATAGTTATTAACTACTATACAAGAGGGTACAATATTGTAAGAAACTTACTTCAAAGAAACAATTACTGATAATCAACTTATTAACATGAAAAATAAATTAAAATTAATTCATGACCCAGAGCATTGTCCAATTCAAAATATACTGGACAGATTTGGTGACAAATGGTCATTGCTAGTTATTATGACCTTGAGTAACAATAAAGTAATGCGATTTAATGAGTTGCATAAATCCATAGGTGTTTCTCAAAAAATGCTGACAGTTACATTGCGAACATTAGAGGCAGATGGATTGGCATCGAGAAAAATGTATGCTGAAATACCACCTAAAGTGGAATATCGATTAACTAAATTGGGTAAAAGTTTAGTTCCACACATTGCTGATTTATCAAAGTGGGCTGAAGAAAATCAGTCGGTAATTCTAAAATCAAGGGCAAAATTTAACAAAGGATGATTTAACTAAATAAGTTGCTATAACATGTCTAATAAAAGTAACATACAATGAAAACCGTTCTAATACCAATTCCATCCTACGGATGTGATCCAACAGAAGTAGCCATTCCGTGGAAAATTTTGTCTGAAAATAATATTGAAATTGTTTTTGCTACACCTACTGGCAAAAAAGCACAAGCTGATGAAATAATGCTAAGTGGCAAAGGTTTAGGAATTTTAAAGTCTGCGCTAAAAGCCAGAAAAGATGCTGTTGCTGCTTATTACGAAATGGAAAAAACTGATACATTTTGCAATCCAATATCTTATGATAATATTAAAGAATCAAACTTTGATGCTTTATTTTTACCAGGGGGGCATGATAAAAGAGTTAAAGAATATCTAGAATCTAAAATACTACAAAATGCAGTTGTCGATTTTTTTACGGCAAATAAATCAGTAGGTGCAATTTGCCACGGAGTTGTATTGGCAGCAAGAAGTATTAATCCGAACACAAATAAATCAGTGATTTATAATTACAAAACTACAGCCTTACTTAAATCGCAAGAAATGCTTGCCTATAATCTTACAAAATACAAACTTAAAGATTACTACCTCACCTACCCCGGGTTAACAGTTGAAGATGAGGTTACTTCGTCTTTATCTGACAGTAGTAATTTTCAAAAAGGACCCTCCCCTGTCCTTAGAGATAACAAAAAACACCTAAGAAGAGGATTTATTGTAGTAGACAGAAATTACATATCTGCAAGATGGCCTGGTGATGTTTATAGTATTTCATATGCTTTTATAAAAATGATTCAGGATACTTAGTATTACAATTAAAAGTTACTAACTAGTATGCAAATCAAAAATATAAAATACGTCCAAAATAGAAAAGCACAAGGAAAGTTAAAGCAACTTTACAAACACATTGAGTTAAACTTTGGGAAAGTTGCCGAGCCTTTTGTTTTGCATTCACTAAACGAGAAGCTTGCAGCAGGTGTTTGGGCAATGCTTTACGAAACAGTATTGGCTGAGGGTAAAGTAAAACGAAGTCTGAAGGAAGCCATTGCCACTTGTGTATCGGAAATCAACATATGCAGTTACTGTGTTGATGCCCACTCCATCATGATCTTTGGAACTGAAAAAACTTTGCAGGATAATATCTCAAACATTAAAAATGGGAAAACAGAAGCAAAATCAAAAGAAGACAAAATAATTCTCTGGGCAATGAATAATTTGAATTTTGAGCATCCAATTATTCTGAATCCACCCTTCAGCAAAGAAGAAGCACCCGAAATTATTGGAACAGCTGCTTTGTTTCATTATATCAACAGGATGGTTACTTTGTTTGCTGGTGACACTCCCTTACCAACAAATAAAATGAGGAACTTCGTATTTAATATTGCTTCAAAATTTATTTTTGGAAAAGCCATAAGGAAAGAGAAAAAAGCAGGGGCGAGCCTTATATTTATTGATGAAACTATTATTCATGATGGCTTTGAGTGGGCCTCCGGTAATTCTGAAATTCAAAAAGCATTCCAATATTTTAATTATCAAGCCGAACTCAATATCGACCAAATATTATCGCCTGAACTTATTGCTTTATTGAAAAGTTTCTCAACAAAACCAGAATTACTTCAGCAGACTTTTGGAAACGAAAACCTGGAAAACTTCTTAGCAAAAGTAGAACCATCTGAAAGAGAGATTGCGGAGTTTTGCTTTCTCACCATGTTTGAGCCTCATAAAGTTTATGAGAAACTTTACCAGAACTTAAAGCAGAAATTTAAGGATGAAGAAATCTTGCAAATTGCTGCATTTGTGAGTATGCTAATTGCTGAGAAGATTGGTAATAAACTATTTAAAGAGG
>JAOZNY010000231.1 GCA_029933565.1 Bacteroidales bacterium | reverse complement strand
CCAATTTGTCTTTTGGAATGGTGGCTGTTAATAATAATGAGTTTCAGCCGGCAGAAGCCTACAGTTACAGTTATAATGCTATGCTCAATGTGTTTTGGGAACCAATTGAAGGAGCACGTGTGGGTTTAGAATATGCCTTTGGGCAGCGTTATGATAAAGATGATACTCAGGGTAATGCAAGTAAAGTTTCGATGCTATTATATTATGACTTTTAGTAGATTTGTTTGATAAAAAAGAAATAGTTGAAAAACCTATACTGAAAATAGATAAGTTCATAAAAAATGAGCACCTTGAATAATCATACTTCAGAATTGATTATTTTTAAAACAAATTAATAACAATATTTTGACAAGAGATTAATCAATAAATTTAACACATGGGAAACAATAATTCATTTATTAAACAAAGTAGTTTAGTACTTAATATTGCTGGCATTATCATTATTATTGCAGGTGTAATGTATGCAGAGTCTCTGATTACCCAACTATTAATGGCTTTCTTTATTAGTATTATTTTTGCCCAGCCTATATCATGGCTTCAGAAGAAGAAAGTGCCGCAGGGTCTGGCAATTACAATTGTATTTGTTTTTATAATTACCATTTTTCTTGGTTTTGGTAAACTCATAGGTACATCTTTATCTTCTTTCTCAGAAGATGCGCCAAAATACGAACAGAATCTTCATGAAATGGGACTTAGCATTGTCCAGTTTGCTGAAAATTATGGCTTTAAAATTTCAAACCTTGAGATAACAAAATTATTTGACCCTTCAAAAGTTATGGGGCAAACAGCCAAATTTCTTGGACAGTTGGGAGGTTTTATGGGCAATGCATTTACAATTTTCTTTCTTGTGCTATTTTTGCTAATGGATTTGGACAGTTTCCCAATTAAGACCCGTGCAATCGTAAAAGGTTCCACAAGTTCTCTTGCCTTTTTAAATACTATCGGTAACAGTATCCGTCATTATCTTTCCATTAAAACCATGACCAGCCTTTTAACAGGAACACTTATTTGGATATCCCTTGCTGTAATTGGTGTTGATTACGCCATTATTTGGGCATTGATAGCTTTCCTTTTTAATTATATTCCTAACATAGGTTCAATCATCGCTGCTGTTCCTGCTGTATTATTCGCATCGGTACAACTTGGTTTTGGTGGTGTAATTTGGACTACGGGTATTTTTGTAGGAGTAAATATGATTATTGGAAATATGGTCGAACCAAAAATGATGGGTAAAGGTATGGGGCTTTCAACTTTCATAGTTTTTGTATCGCTTATTTTTTGGGGATTTGTGCTTGGCACTGTAGGGATGTTTCTCTCAGTACCTCTTACTATGGCTATTAAAATTATGCTAGAACAAAATCCAAAAACCGTATGGATGGCTATACTTCTGGGAACACGAGAAGAAGCACTGTCTATTCTTGATAAGAATGAGTAATAATTGCTAATACAGGGAAATTGTTCAGCACTATACTTTTCCCAACTTGAAAATGCGTCCGCTTTTTGTCCACCTACCTGTGTTATTTAGCATCGTTCTTAATTATACATTTGCACTCTTGTTTAAATTAAGACTAATTTGTAATAAATAATCAAAATTAGTTTGATCTTTCAACTTAAGTTAAGCATATCTTAGCAATAAAATTTGTACTAAAGCAAATAACATACTTCCTTATGAAACGATTTTCGATTTCAATCTTACTAATCTTGTTTTCAATAACAATGGCTTTTAGTCAACAAGATACATTGATTTATAAATACCGACGAATGTCGGTTGATTATCAGCAACAGATTAAAATGGCACAGAGTGATCTGGCGGGTGCTGAGTCGATGGTTGAAGCCTCAAAATCAGATAGGTTACCTAGGTTTGATCTTGGTGGTGATTTCTCTTATATGGGTGTTCCATTACAGTTGGCTCCCGACGCTGATGGAAATCCTGGCGAACAATTGAATAGTTTTTATTCGCTTGATTTAACTGTTTTTCAGCCCATACTCACGGGTGGTTATTTAAAAAATACCAGAAATGCAGCAATATCGAAGGCTGAGATAATGAGATATTATGTTGCCCTTAATGAGCAAGAGGTGATGATGAACTCAGATTCGTATTATTGGAGTTCAGTAGCTAAAAAAGAAATGAGTCTTTTACTTATTGCTTACAGAGATGGCATAGGCGAGTTTCTTAAGGTAATTCAAGATAAAGTTGACGAAGAAGTAGTAGGTATGAATGAATTGTACCAGGCTAGAGTTAGATTCGATGATGCTGAATATAAAGTAATTAAAACGGAAAAGGAATTTATTATCAGCATTATGCAGTTAAACAGAATAATAGGACTTCCAATTGATAATATTACCAATGTTGCTTCTTCATTATCAGTTGTTGAGTGGAATACTAACGAAAACAACCTTAGTAACTTGGCAATTCAACAAAGGCCTGAAGTAAGTATGCTGAAGAATAAAATCTCATTGAATCAATTCAACGAAAAAATAACTGCATCTGCCTATAACCCACAATTTGGTGTAGGTGTAGGTGGTAATTGGGGTGCGCCAAGTCCTGGCCTTTCAGCAACACCTGATTTTAATTATTCAGTTAGGGCAAATTTGGCTATCCCTATTTTTTATTGGGGAAAGAAAAAAGAAGAAGTATTTGCCAGTAGGCAGATAACAGAGGTTTCAAAACTTGAAATGGAGCAGACCAAGGAATTGATTACACTGCAAGTGGAAAGTAGTTATTTTGATATTTTAGAAACTCAGGATCAGTTAGAATACTCAATTAGTTCTTTAGACAATTCAACAAAAAATGTTGAGGTGATGCTTGATCGTTACCACGAAGGTTTGTCTTCTGTACTGGAAGTATTAGATGCACAATTATACTGGCAAAAAACATATTTAAATTATATCCTTGCAAAATATCAACTTAACACAGCATTCTCAAATTACCAGCGTGCAATGGGAGAGTTGAGTGTTTCACAATAATAATATCGTAATAAATAAAAAAACATAAAAATGAATAAATTAACAATTTTAGTTGCTGCCCTTATTGGTCTATGGATGTTTTCTAGTTGTGAATCTCCTGAGCAAGAAGTCAAAAAACGAATTCGTCCTGTAAAGACAATAACAATAGGCGATTTTAATGATCCTACTGGAAAAGGATACCCAGGTGTTACAAAAGAAAATCAGCAAACTGACATATCTTTTAGGGTTAGTGGACCAATCGTTCAATACAATGTTATTGAAGGAGAGAGGGTAAGAAAAGGTGCATTGATTGCAGAAATCGATCCACGAGATTATAAAATAGATGTTCAATCAACAAAAGCCAGATATGATCAAACTAAAGCAGAATCTGATAGATATTATAGATTATGGAAAAAAGGATCGGTTGCCAAAAATGATTATGATCTGAAATATGCAAATAGTCTTGAGGCTAAAGCTGATTGGGAAAATGCGGTAAATGCATTGGCAGATACTAAACTGTATGCTCCTTACACTGGTTTTTTTGGACCAAAACTCGCTCAACTAGGAGATAAAGTTAGAGTAAGAGAAGCAATTACCACTTTAGTGGATCTATCCTCAATAGAAGTTAATACAACTATCCCTGAACAACTGGCAATACAGTTGAAGAATTTTGATAGTTACGAAGTACGTCTTGAGACCTATCCTGATTTAGTTTTTACTGCCACTTTAAAAGAACTGGAAAAGAAGCCAACTCCTGAAGGTTATCCTTTGCACTTATATCTTGGTCATACAAATAATGAGAATGATAACAATCAGGTAAAAGTAGCAGCAGGAATGAGTTGTAGAGTAAACATAATACTAAAGAATGCTTCTGATGTTCAGAGTAGAATAATTATTCCAATAACCGCAATTTTTGAAGGAGACCTTGATAATAGTTCTATGGTATGGGTTATTAACGATAATAATAGTGTGAAAAAACAAAGTGTGGTTGTTGGTAAGTTGGTTGGACATGATGGTGTGGAAATTACCAAAGGCCTTAGTGCTGGAGATCAGATTATTATTGCGGGTGTACACCGACTTCAAGAAGGTGATACTATTAACGATATCGATATTCTTAATTAAAATTAGTTTTAGAATGTTAGTTTAATTAATGTAATGAGAAACATTAATTAACAATTGTCTTAAATAATTAGGACGGACATTAATCAGACTTAAAAAATAAAAAATATGAATATAGCCGGATACGCTCTTAAAAATAAACAAGTCATTTATTTCTTTCTAATCATTACCCTGTTAGGCGGTGTTTTAGCTTACGATATGCTTGGCAAAAGGGAGGATGCACCTTTCGTTGTAAAGGAAATGATCATATCAACCTATTATCCTGGCGCAAGTCAATATGAAGTACAGGAACAGATTACAGAGATAATTGAACGTGAAATACAGTCCCACCC
>JAOZNY010000230.1 GCA_029933565.1 Bacteroidales bacterium | reverse complement strand
GAAATTCAGTATTCTACATTCAGTTAGTTTTAGTATATTTGTAACACTTACTCAAGTAATTCTTTAAGAATGACTTAAAGCAAATTACAATGCCTGCTTTGGTTTTTATTTGGCACTAAACACTTACTAAAATGAAAAAATATTTATTAAGTATTTTATTATTAGCAACAGTAATACTTCTAAGCAATTGCAATAAAAGCAAAACTGACTACTACAACGAATCAAAGATTGTTAATAATTTTCCAGACCTATCCGTTTATAAAACAAGTGGTGATTACATTGATTTCCTACATATTCGAGTTGACAGCAATGATATTGTTACAATGTTCCCTGCCTATGCTGCCAACAGCACAAGGATTTTTATTGATAAGGATGGCATAGCCCATCAAAATTTTCGTTTCAAACTAAAATCAGGCTATATTGTATCAAACGAAGGGAATGTTAATTTAACATACACCGACATCACAATTCAAGAATATTTTGATTACGTAGAAAAAAATGGTGAAGATATTCCTGCAAGTTTGTTTAAACAAAGAATTATCGACAGAGATCCTTTTACTGAGTATTATGTTCTAAATGGCCTTGATGCAGAATACAAAGAGTTTACCCTGGGTGAAATTAATGAGTTGGCTGAAAACAATAAACTGGAGACAATATTCACAAAATTGAAATAAGTTTGCTTTATCGTCCTCGTTTGGAACTTAAGCCTTTCAAGAAAAAAACCATGCAATAATCAACAAACAATAAACAAAGAAAAAGTAAACCAAGAATTTTGCAATTTTATAGCGGAATAACATAATTTACCTGACTGCTTCAAGCGTCTAAGACCGTACAATTAGTTTTCTATTTCTATACTAAAATTCAAGGCTTACAAAATTTAAAAAAATCAATTTGTATTGCACTGTATTCCAGCAACATAAAAATGTTAATAACTTGAAAGCCCCCTCCTAAAAAACGAGTAAATTGAAGAGTATTTTTTTGTAAATTTGCGTGTTAAAAATTTATTGGAGAAGGAGTATGACTGAAGAAGAAAAATTAAATAAAAGCAACGAATATTCAGCTGACAATATTCAGGTATTAGAAGGCTTAGAAGCCGTAAGGAAACGTCCTGCCATGTACATTGGCGACGTTAACTCAAGAGGTCTTCACCACTTGGTTTATGAGGTAATCGACAACTCAATTGATGAGGCCCTTGCCGGACATTGCGACAAAATTGATGTTGTAATTCACGAAGACAATTCGATTACAGTAGTAGATAATGGCCGTGGTATCCCCACAGGAATGCATGAAAAGGAACAGCGTTCTGCACTCGAGGTAGTAATGACTGTTTTGCATGCCGGAGGCAAATTCGATAAGGGTTCATATAAAGTTTCGGGTGGATTGCACGGAGTTGGTGTTAGTTGTGTTAACGCACTTTCAACCAAACTTGTGGCAACTGTTTATCGTGAGGGAAAAATTTTCCAACAGGAATATAATATTGGAAAACCGGTTTACGATGTTAAGGAAATCGGTGTGTCAGATAAAACAGGTACTGAAATTCATTTTATTCCTGATTATTCTATTTTTCAGGTACAAGTTTATGATTACTCAATTTTGGCGACAAGGCTCCGTGAACTTGCTTTCCTTAATAAAGGCATAACACTTACACTGAAAGACGAAAGGCCAAATAACGATGGAAATGGCAATGGGGATCAGCCTAAATTTAAATCAGATTCCTTTTATTCAGAAAAAGGCTTATCCGATTTTATTGATTATCTTGATGAGAATCGTGAAAAACTTATATCTGAGGTAATTAGCATCGAAGGTGAGAAAAACAATATTCCTGTAGAGGTAGCAATGCAATACAATACTTCGTTTAGCGAGAATGTGCATGCCTACGTAAACAATATTAACACCATTGAGGGTGGAACTCACCTTTCGGGTTTCAGAAGAGGTTTGACCCGTACTTTAAAAAGTTATGCCGAAAAGTCGGGTATGCTTGCTAAACTGAAGTTTGACATTAGCGGCGATGACTTCCGTGAGGGACTAACTGCTGTAATTTCGGTTAAGATTGCAGAGCCACAGTTTGAGGGGCAGACAAAGACCAAACTTGGTAACTCAGAAGTTATGGGTGCAGTTGACCAAATGATCAGCGAAAGTTTAACTCATTTTCTTGAAGAACACCCAAAAGAGGCCAAGATAATTGTACAAAAGGTAATACTGGCTGCCACAGCCCGTCATGCCGCACGTAAGGCACGCGAACTTGTGCAAAGGAAAAATGTGTTATCGGGTTCCGGTTTGCCGGGAAAACTTTCCGACTGTTCAGAAAAAGATCCTGCACGTTCAGAAATATATCTGGTGGAGGGCGATTCGGCGGGTGGTACTGCCAAGCAGGGCCGCGACCGTAAATTTCAGGCCATCCTTCCTCTAAGAGGTAAAATATTAAATGTTGAAAAAGCATTACCTCACAAAGTATTTGACAGTGAAGAAATTAGAAATATATTCACCGCCTTTGGTGTTACAATTGGAACTGAAGATGATAGCAAAGCCCTAAATATTGTAAAACTCCGCTACCATAAAATAATAATCATGACGGATGCCGATGTGGATGGAAGCCACATTGCCACTTTGATACTTACATTCTTCTTTAGGTATATGCCCGAACTTATTGAACTGGGATATGTTTATATTGCAACACCCCCACTCTATCTTATTCGTAAAGGGAAAACTGCACAATATTGCTGGACAGAGGAAGATCGTGAAAAACTGGTTTACCAACTTTCCAAAGACGGAAGTGATAAAGGCATCCACATTCAGCGTTATAAAGGTCTTGGTGAAATGAATGCAGAACAATTATGGTCAACAACCATGGATCCTGCAGAAAGAACATTAAGGCAGGTTACCATTGAGAATAGTTCGGAAGCCGACCATGTTTTCTCAATGCTTATGGGTGATGAAGTTCCACCAAGGCGTGCTTTTATTGAGGCCAATGCTAAGTATGCTAATATTGATACCTAATACTTGCTTCAACAGAAAATGCCAATTTCTTCGTTATACTCGTGCAGAAAACCAGTCATTTACAATAGTAAACTTATAATTTTCTGCACTTCGCAAGCCTCGAACTTGACCTTCTCTGATAAAGCATTTCAGAATAATTTAAGTTTTTATAAACTATATTTAAGAATAGAAAAGCACCAAGTATGATTATATTTGGTGCTTTTTGTTTTAATAAGTTACTCAATTGCAAATGACATTCCTTAATTATAAAATAATTTAAAGTCCTGACTCTTGATTCCTGGTTCCTGACTCCTGACTCTTGATTCTTGATTCCTGACTCCAAGCCTATGAAACAAATCTTCATTCAATTAATAGACTACAATAAAAAGTACTTCGACTGGAAACTTTACGGCTCTCTGGCAATACTTTTAAGCGTGTTTATGTGGCTAAACTACACCTACCATATTGAAGATGGCCATTTGCACCGCATTAGTAATTTCTATTTAAAATGGCTGGGGATGTTTTTGTTTCAGGCTGTGCCCTACCTGTCTGTTGTTTTTTTATTGTTGATTTTTGGTAAAAAGAAAGACTGGCTAAAATCGCCCGGATTTTGGCTGAAGTTTGTTTTAGGCTTCTCAATACTTGCCCTCGACCGCAGTTCAAATGTTTGGAAACTTATTCAGGAATTTTTTTCTGGCAACGATGCACTGTTTGCTTTTAGGATACTTACCAATCTTAAGAGTTTTGGCGTATTAATTTTACCCCTTGCCCTTCTTTATCTATTTACAGAAAAGGATAAACCAAAGAATTTCTATGGATTGATTTCCAAAGATTTCAATCCAAAACCATTTCTGGCTCTTTTGGGCATTGCCTCAATTTTTATAATTATTGGTGGTTTTATCGGCGATATTCAGGCCTTTTACCCAATGTACTTTAAAACAGGCGGAACCAATTTTGCCTTAGAACACAATCTCCCCTATTGGTTAACAATGCTAATATATGAAATACCTTATGGCATTGATTTTATTTCAGTGGAAATGTTCTTTAGGGGATTTCTAATATTTGCCTTTTACCGTTATCTCGGCCCCTACGTTGTGCTGCCAATGATTGCTACTTATTGTGTATTACATTTTGGCAAACCGCTTACCGAATCCATCAGTTCAGTGTTTGGCGGCTACATACTTGGCATAATTGCCCTCAACCACAAAAGCATCTGGGGTGGAGTAATAATCCACATGGGGGTTGCCTGGACAATGGAAGTTGTTGGGTATCTGTTTAGGGTTTTTAATAACTCATAAAAGTAAAAATCACTCCTTTTGAGAAAGGGACTATTAATAATCTCTGCATTAAATATCGAATACCGATTAACGATTCTAGAATACAGAAGTATTTGGAATCAACCATCAAAAATCAGCATTCGTTAATC
>JAOZNY010000229.1 GCA_029933565.1 Bacteroidales bacterium | reverse complement strand
TGTGCCGAATGGTCGAAACCACAGCAGTTGAAATTTGAAAAGGAAGTTACAGGTTTTTATATTTCAGGTCATCCCCTCGATGATTACAAAATTACCTTGGATAGATATTGTAATGTTGAAGTGAATAATTTAAAAAGTAATCTTAAGGAATTTCAGGGGAGAACGGCGACTTTTGCTGGCATGATTACTAAATCGCAACAGCGAATAACAAAAAAAGGCTCGCCGTTTGGGATTTTTACTGTTGAGGATTTTTCAGGTCAGATGGATTTGATGTTGTTTTCAGAAGACTACTTAAAGCAGAAGCATTTATTGGAGATTGGTCAGAATGTTTTTGTTCAGGCTAGAGTTGAAGAAAGATACCATGGTGGCGATCTGGCTCTTAAAGTAACAGATATTTTTCTTCTCAACGAAGCCATGAATAAAATGACAAACTCTATTTTACTGAGTTTTGAACTTACAAGTTTAACAGAGGAAACAATAGACAGACTTATTACTGTTGTAAAGGAATCTCCTGGCGACTCTATCTTGAAAATCAGATTTAACACTCCCGACCCTAAATACAATCTGGCAATGAAGTCCAACAAATTTAAAGTAGAGCCACAGTCATTTGTTAGTAGCCTCAATAGGATTGAAGGAGTGAAGTATTCGTTGGAAAGGTGATTCTGATTTGCTGTGGCTTTATGTTTAAGGTGGAGGAATCTCCCATGAACGTGGTTTGCTCTCAGGGGATTGCTCTCCGCTGGCTAACGGATTCGGAATAACGGAGTACGTCTTTGCGAGCGCAGCGCAGCAATCTCAAGGTTTTAGTCTGCTGCTTGGGAGATTGCTTCACCACTATAAAGTTTGTTTAAAACGATTACGTTTTGGTTGTGGTTCGCAATGACGTGCATTCTTTTGTTACGGATTAGAAATGAAAATGAATTCTGGACTACCTTTTAAGTCCGCAATTGCTGCATACCGTGAAACTATTGGTGAATATATGCATAAAGGTATATGTGTTTTCTTTATTTGGATTATGATTTGTTCATCATCATTTAGTTATTGTCTTTCCCTGATTTTGTACTGAATTTATAGCCTTGTTTATTGCATCCTGATCACCCAGATAGTAACTTCTCTTAACTTTTAGATTATCATCTAAATCGTAAACTAAAGGAATACCCGTAGGGATATTTACTTTTAGTATTTCATCATCAGATAAATTATCTAAATGTTTAACTAAGGCTCTTAAACTATTTCCATGTGCTACAATTAATATTTTTTGTTTTTCACTAATAGCCTTTTTTATAGTTTTTTCCCAATAGGGTAAAAATCGTTCTACTGTATCTTTTAAGCATTCGGTTGCGGGCAATAACTTCTTATCAATATTTTTGTATTTACTTTCATTAATAGGATGCCTTTTGTCGGAAATATCCAATTTAGGAGGTTTTACATTGTAACTTCTACGCCATTTTAAGACTTGTTTGTCACCGTATTTTTGAGCGGTTTCTGATTTGTTTAAACCTTGAAGATCTCCATAACTCTTTTCATTTAATTGCCATGAACGAAATACAGGAATCCATGCCAAATCCATTTCATCTAATACATTCCACAAGGTGTGAATGGCTCGTTTTAACACTGAAGTATAGGCTAAATCAAAGGTGTATCCTTCGTTTTTTAGTAATTGCCCCGCATTTTTTGCTTCTTGAATTCCATTTTGGGTTAGGTCTACATCAGTCCATCCAGTAAAACGATTTTCTTTATTCCATTTACTCTGACCATGTCGTAATAATACTAATTTCATAATTATAATTTCATAAAAAGGTTTTCAGTTTTTTATACTTTTCTATTGTATTTTGTTCAAATGAAGGGTTGTAAAGAAGTGCTGCCGGATGTGGCAAGGGGAACACCTTTGTATTATTTATTGATAACAACTTGCCGGTTATATTGGAAAAACTCATTCCTAATGATTGAGGGTCAGTATGGTATTTTGTTAAAATTGCATTGGTAGCGTAGGAGCCTAAAGGTACTATGACTTTAGGATGGATAATCGAAATTTCCTTATTCAGAAATTGGCCACATGCTTCTATTTCATCCATTTTGGGCTTACGGTTTTTTGGTAACATGCATTTGACAAGATTGGTCATAAAAACCAAATTCCTGTCAATACCAGCTGCACTTAATAGTCTATTAAAGACTTGTCCAGATGGACCAATAAACATTTGGTTTTGTGAATCTTCTTTTAATCCCGGGGAAAGTGCAACAAACATAATATTGGCATTAATATCCCCTTCGCCTATAAGTGCATGCTTCCGGGTAACATTCAACCTGCATCTCTTGCAAGCTCTTATCTGATCGTTAATAATATCGAGCGACTCTTGTTTTTCTATGCTTTCAAATAGGTCATATTGTTTCATCCTGTGCTATTTGTATCTTGTTTATTATTATCTGGAGTTATTTTGTAAACACTAAACAATATAAATACTATGATAATAATCTTCAACAACTGAATTAAATTCTTCACGGTAAATTTTTAGTGCTGCAGGAAGTTGATTCATAATATCACTGGCAATAAGGCCATCTTCTCCTTTCTCATTTGCTGCAATATCGCCTGCAAAACCATGCATAAAAACACCCATTTGTACGGCATCGTCAATGGTAAATCCAAGGCCAAACATAGCAGCGATTGTTCCTGTCAAAACATCGCCACTACCTGCAGTTGCCATTCCCGGATTGCCGCTTAGATTGATAAACACGTTTTTATCTGGATACCCAATCAATGAATGTGCACCTTTCAAGACAATTGTAGCATTGAGTTTATGAGTTGTATTTTGCAGGATTTGAAATTTGTTATTTGTAATATCTTCAATGTTTTGTCCAACAATTCTAGCCATCTCACCCAAATGGGGTGTTAAAATTGTTGGTGCTTCCCGTTTTTTAATACAATCCCAATCATTTGCTACTGCTGTTATCCCATCACCATCAATAAGTAATGGCTTTTTAATTTCAGCACATAAGTCCCTTACCAGTATTTGTGTTTCATTATCCAATGATAGTCCCGGCCCAATGACAACCATATCCACATTTTCGGAAAAACTTAAAAGTTGCTGTTTGTTTTCAAGGCTAATACTTCCTGATGGTGTGTGTTTCTGTGGGACAAATACAATCTCACTGCCTTTATTCCCAATAAAAGCTGCTAAATTGGCAGGTGTTGCCAAATAGGAGAGGCCACCACCGGCTTTTAGAAATGACATTGCAGCGAAATAGGGTGCGCCGAGATAGTTGGAAGATCCGGCAATGAACAGCACTTTCCCGTAACTGCCTTTGTGTGTATCTTTACTTCTTGCAGGTATTGGTTTAACATCGTTAGTTGCTATTTTTAAATGATCAGAATTTTGCATAATAGGTGGGAAGGAAATATGTGTAACATATAATTTGCCCACATGGTCAAATCCGGGGTAAAGAAGGTTTCCTGTTTTTGCTAAACCAAAGGTAGTAGTAAAATCTGCTTTTACTGCTGTTCCCAATGCCTGTCCGCTATCTCCATGGATGCCCGATGGGATATCAACGCTGAATACTGTTTTATGGCTTGCATTAATCATGTCGATCAAATCTTTATGCTTACCTTGTACTTCTCTGTTAAGGCCTGTTCCGAAAATGGCGTCAACAATAGCATCAGATTTGTTTATTTTTTCTGTTGCCAATGAAACATCTTGCAGATTAATTACTTCAATTTGTAATTTATTTACAATATCGAAATTTTGCTTTGCAGCACCCTGAAATTTAGAACTGTCACCTAAAATGAAAACGGTTACCTTACCGCCATTGGAATAAATTTTTCTTGTTACTACTAATCCGTCGCCGCCATTATGGCCAACACCACAGAAAGTTACAAAATTTTTATTTTTTATTCCAAATTCTTTTAAAATGGCAAAATAAACTGCCTGACCGGCATTTTCCATGAGAATCTCCTGAGTAATTCCATATTCTTCGATAGCCTTACGATCCAAATTCCTCATCTCACTCACTTGACTTACTTTCATAATATTTATATTTCTATAATATTTTTTGAACCACCTTAATATTTTATTCTTTCAATTATAATCCGAAGTCAATCCGCATAAATTTTAACTTGGAACTATTTAATCATAATCCAATCTAATTTTTTCATCAGCCATTGTTGGCTTAATAAACTCTTTCCATTCTGGTGTATCCCAAGTGCCCAGTTTTGAATGGGTTATACGATATTTTTCGGGAATGGGGTGCGTACCAATAACCACTTTCATATTGTATTTTTCTTTGATGAATTTTTTAAAGTGGTCAATGTAGGGGCAAGGCGGATAACCAACCACGAAGCCCGTTGCCAAGTGGATGACTTCGGCACCATTCTTTTTCATCTCCTCAGGGGCATATTCAATGTTACCTCCAGGGCATCCGCCACAGTTGGTGTAACCTACCAGTTCAACAGTTTCATCTT
>JAOZNY010000048.1 GCA_029933565.1 Bacteroidales bacterium | reverse complement strand
AAAGAAAAAGAGTTTGCCTCTAAATTAAGTCAGATGGAAAACCTTGTTTTAAAAAGTGACTTTGATTATAATAGTTTAAAAAGCCTATCAACTGAGGCCAGAGAAAAGTTAAGTAAAATTAAACCAAAAACTATTGGGCAGGCATCAAGAATTAGCGGGGTATCTCCTTCTGATATTAATGTTTTAGCAATATTTTTAGGAAGATAGTCAATATTGTTTCACGTGAAACACACAGATAAAATGATCGAAATAAAAAACTGTCCTGTTTGTTCAGCAACTACTTATTCTAAATATTTAGAAACTGAGGACTATTTTTTTTCAAATGAAAGATTCTCATTAGTTAAATGTACTAAATGTAATCTCGTTTTTACAAACCCAATTCCAGAACTCAGTAAAATTGGCGATTACTATGAAACGGACAAATATCTTTCGCATAACTCAGGTAGCAGTGGAATTATCGGAACAATTTATAAAAAAGTAAGAGAGATAAATCTTAAAAATAAATATTCAATAATCTTAAAATTTAAGAAGGAGGGAAGTGTTATTGATATTGGCTCGGGTACTGGAGAATTTCTTAATTATCTTAGTAACAGAAAGTGGAAAACAAAAGGTATTGAACCCAGTAAAAATGCGAGAGAATTTGCAAGGGAAAATTATAATATTGATGTAAACGAAGAATCTGAACTTAGTAATATTCCAAATGAACAATTTGATGTTTTAACAATGTGGCATGTGCTCGAACATGTTTACAATCTGGATGAACGCATGAAAACAATCGTTAGAATATTAAAGGCGGATGGAATTGCCATAATAGCATTGCCTATGGTTGATTCAGCTGACTCACTACAATTTGGCAAGTATTGGGCAGGACTTGATGTACCTCGACACCTCTATCATTTTTCTGCCAATACATTTGAGACATTGGCTAAAAAGTACAATTTGAAAATTATTGACAGATATCCAATGAAATTTGATTCTCTATATGTTAGTTGGCTCAGTCATCAAGCAATGAAACATAGTTTATCATTGTTACGAGGTGTATTAAGTGGACTGAAATCAAACCTAAAAGCGAATAAAAATTCAAATTATTCTAGCATGATATTTGTATTGAATAAAAGTTCTTAAATCGAATAATTATAATGAAAAAAAAATACAATAGTTTCGTTATTCCCACCATAGGGTTGCTATTGATTTTTTTTGCAGTTATCTTCCTAATATCTTCTAGTAACCGCGTTACTAAACCAGAGGCAATTGCACAACAATTTAATGAGAGCCTATTACAACAAGGAGAACTCATAAAGGGTTTGGCCTTGGAATATCGAGGTATTTTAAATTCTCATACAGATGATTATTGGCCATTACTTGAACCAATTGATGAAAATAAATCACACTTTGTTTTTATTTATCGAAACTCTGAATTATTGTATTGGAATACTTCTTCCATATTTTTAAATGAAATTCCTAAAAATAAAAGCCCTTTTATTGTAAATATTTCTAATAGTTGGTTTTTGGCAGACTATAGTCAAACCCAAGAGTTTGAAATATTTATTTTGAAACCTATTGTTGTCAACTATAATGTTGAAAACCAGTATATAAACAAGTATGTTAACCCCGAATTCTCAAATATTGAGAGTATAGATTTAGTAAGTTCTGAAGAGGCTAATAGTTATAAGATTGATTATTTCAATTCAAATAACTACTTTCTGACAATTAATTCAATTGATGTAGTGAGCACTAATTCCCTTCAAGTAACTTTAATACTGCTAGTTGCATATTTAATATTTGTATTGTTGGTTGTGAGCTATTTGCCTAAATTATTGCCCCAAAAACTTTACATTGCTTATAATCTCTTAACTTCAATAGTTATAATATTTGTATTCAGATGGATTGATTGGTATTATGGCATAACTATAGATATTATTAATACTGACCCTCTTAAGCAGCAGATTTTTTCAAGCCCTCTTATATCTAACTTATGGGATCTTCTAATCACTAGTTCAATAATAATTGTTTTTATAGTATATTACTATAAAACTCACTTAATACTATTTCGTTTGTTCGATAGTAAACTAACTGCAACCTTCCAGTTTATATATGTATTAATCCTTTTGTTTATTCCTTACTTTGTTTTAGTTGCATCTACAACAGTCTTAACTAGTTATGCATTTTATGAGGTATGGTTTTTATTTACAAATATTTCTGGTTTTGTTTTGCTAATAGTATTTATTCTGTTTGGTTTAATACTATATTTATTGTTGCGTAGCATTCATGTTTTTATAAACAGTGGTCAGATTAAGGTAAAAAGTATAATTTTTGCTATATTTGTTTTTGTAGGTTTTGTTTATTTCTTCTGTAATTGTACAGTCATATATTTGATAATAAGTATTATACTGCTTCTATTTGCTTTTTTACTAGAGTATTTTGTAAGCAAGCGAAAGCAATTTTTCTTTTTGCATCACTTAATTTATATTGTAATATTATCTGCATTATTTTCATTTGTTATTAATCAATCAATAGAATTAAATAAAAATGAACAACAAAGCAATGTATCAACTTTCTTGAACCAATCAGGAAGCAAAGAGATTGAGGATTATTGGAAGCAGATTAATAGTAGCATAATTAATGATAGCGAAATATCCACACTTATTGAAACATATGCCTTTGGCGATGAAGGAGAGTTATTTGATTACTTTACTAATACTTATTTTTCTAAACTTGCGAAAGGCACGGATATTCAGGTAACTATATGCTCAAAAGAAGAAATGTTGAATTTGGAAAATGAAGATATAGTTGTTAATTGTCATAACTTTTTTCAAGATTTAAAACTTTCTGCTATTAGTACTAGTGATAGTAACTTATTCTTAATAAGTAATGAACCCGACAATATCTATTACCTCGGTGAATTACGTTTCTCGCAAGAAATAAGTATTTACATTGAGTTTTACACATTTTATATTCCCACCGGACTAGGATATACCGAGTTGTTAGTAGATAGGAAAAAAGATACTCCGGATCTCTCTGAGTTTTCCTTTGCTAAATACCATCAAAATATCTTGATTAGTAAGTTTGGTGCCTATGAATACCATACTACAGCCAATATTTTTGGTTCATATCCAGATAATATCTTTTTCGATCTGAATGGATTTAAGCACTATAAAATTATCTCTGGAAATGGTGATATACTCATAGTAAGTAGGCAGATAAAGAGGATATCCTCAAAAATGATTTCATTTTCTATTTTGGTTTTACTCTTTACCATTTTCTTTTTGCTATTGGCCTTTTTGCTTTTTGGTAAAAAGTTTAGAATGCTGTTTCGTTTAAATTTTAGAGCAAGGCTTCAGCTGTTTTTTATGACCGCTCTAATTTCAATATTATTTTCTACAGCAGTAATAATATTGTATTATGCCAATATAAACAGCAAGGCTGTCTTGGAAACTCAACTTAATGAGAAGGCTCACTCAGTATTAATTGAACTGCAACACAAACTGAGCAACCACAAAACACTTGAAACTGTTGATAAAGGAGAACTAGGCCAGTTATTGCAAAAGTTTTCTTTGGTATTCTTTTCCGATATTAATGTTTATGATACCCAAGGTAAAATAGTAGCATCGTCGAGGCCACAAATATTTGAAGAAGGTTTTTTGTCTGAAATGGTTAATCCCAGAGCCTTTGAGGAAATATTTGTCGATAATCTTCTTTATTACAACTGCACAGAGAAAATTGGTGATCTTGAGTATTTTTCCTCATATTTACCTTTAATGCTAACTGCTGGCGATCCTGCCGGAATTATTAACTTGCCGTATTTTGCCCGACAAAAGGAACAAAGACAATCGTTTAGGTTGTTATTGTTTACATTTATTAACCTATTCGTAATACTTGGAATATTAGGTATCATTATTGCAATTTTTTATTCTCGCTTGCTTACAAAGCCATTAACCGAACTTCAGCAAAACATTGCTAATATTCGCATTGACATGCAAAACGAAAAAATAAAATGGCAAAGTGATGATGAAATTGGACAACTGATAAATGAGTACAATGCTATGGTCGATAAACTTGAGGCTAGTGCTGAGATTTTAAAACGTTCAGAAAGGGAGATTGCCTGGAGGGAAGTTGCCCGACAAATAGCGCACGAAATAAAAAATCCACTTACCCCCATGAAATTAAATATTCAATATCTTGAAAAATCATACGGTGAAAAAGATAATGAGTTTGGGACTAAGTTAAAAGATATTAGCCATTCGTTAATTCAGCAAATTGATACCCTCGATAAGGTTGCTGAAATGTTTTCAGATATGGCAAAATCTAATATTAAGAATTTCAAACAAATAGATTTACTAAGTGTTATAGAGTCGACCGTTAAGCTATTTGAAAAATCTAGTAGAGTTGTTTTTGAGATTGATACTGACAATTATCAAACAAAGTATTTTTCAAAAGGCGTTAGGAAAGACATTGTAAGGGTATTCAACAATCTTTTGAAAAACTCCGTAGAGGCAATTGAACCTAGCGAAAATGGAAAAATAAATATTAGTATTTCAAGCAGCGAATCGTACCATACAGTAAAAATTTCTGACAATGGAAGTGGTATTCCAAAGGATAAAATGGATATTATTTTCACTCCCTATTTTACAACCAGATCAAAAGGTACAGGATTGGGACTGGCAATTGTAAAAACAATAATTAACGATATGGGGGGTAGTATTAAACTTGACTCAACAAGTGAAGATGGAACTACTTTTGTTTTGAAATTTTTAAAAAGCAGTAACGTATGAACAAATTAGTTTTGTTATTTACCATGGTTTTTGTGATGGCATCATGCAGTATTAATAAGTCTATTAATATTGTACAGCTTACTAATACCCATTGGCAACTTAAATCAATTGAGGGCTTAAGCAATGAAGAAAATGCAATGTTTACAAATGCAAATCTTTCTTTTTCACCAAGTGATTCTACATATTCAGGAAACAATGGCTGCAATATGATTAGCGGGAAGTTTTACGTTTCACAGAAAGGTGTAATATTTGGCGATGGCCTTTCTACTAAAAGATATTGTCAGGGTATCAACGAGCAAAAGTTCAATGAGGCTCTTAACTCAACAAATCGTATGCAAATAAAAAGCAATATTTTATTTCTTTTTGATGAAGATAAAAAACTAGCAGAATTTATTAAGGAATAGGCAAATAAAAACAACAAACAAGCCTTATTATATTTCTGACACAGAAGTTATACTAATCTCAAAATCAACTAGTTTAATTTAGAATGGTTTTTAAGTTTTTATGAATTATTTTTGTGTTCTGTAAATAAAGCAAATCTCAACCAAATTTTTTATACAAATGAAATTCAAAAAAGATTATTTAAACCACAAAATTCAAACAACACTAGTTCTTTTGTTTGCAATTTTTGCTGCTCCCTTGTTTGGACAACAAACAACATTTAGTGACAGTTGGAACAGGCATGGTATTAGTTTACAGAGTCAGGATAACCAATCTGTTGAACTAAATTTTTCCATTGATTCTTACACTCGTCAGCAAATGGATATTAATGGCGAACAAATGGAAAAGCCAATGCTTCAGGGAAGTTTCCTGCCCAATAACGAAGGCTCCCCCGATTTACCTGCAATAAGCAGATATATTGCAGTGCCACAGGGAGCAACAGTAAAAGTAAATATAACGAATAGCAGAGTTGACCAAGTAAATAATATTAATATTTCACCAGCACCCCGAATTCCTCTTGACTCAGAGAAAGGCCCACTAGATTACAAAAAGGATAACCAAGTTTATTCTTCTAATAGTTTATATCCTGCAAAAGCAGTAACGATATCTGAACCAATGAAAATTAGGGGACTCGATGTTGTTATGTTAAGCATTAGTCCTTTTCAATACAATCCTGTAACCAAAGAAATGCTGGTAAATAGAGATCTTCAGATTGAAGTTGAGTTTGTTGGCGGCAATGGTCATTTTGGTGAAGACAAATACAGAAACCGTTTTTGGGATCCTATTTTAAGGGATGCTGTAATAAATGACGAATCTATTTCTTTTGATTACAAAAAGGCTAACAGATCAAAAAGCGTTAATGGTTGCGAATATTTAATTATTACTCCTGATGATGCTGCATTCCAGTCGTGGGCCGATACAATTCGTGTCTTTCGTCAAAAGCAAGGAATAATTACTAAGGTGGTTACAATTAGCGAAGTAGGCGGAAACACAACGGCTGCAATCGAATCTTACGTTAACGATGCTTACAACAATTGGGATATTCCACCTGCTGCAGTATTGATATTGGCTGATTACGGCACTTCCGGAGTTGGGATTACTTCTCCAATTTACGACAATTACTGTATTTCTGATAATATCTTTTCTGATGTTGATGGTGATATGCTACCCGAAATTACTTTTGCAAGAATGACTGCCCGTAATGCAGCGGAACTTGAAACTCTTGTTTTGAAAGCAATTAATTATGAGCGCAATCCACCAACAAACCCCGGCTTTTATAATAACCCCATTACTGCAATGGGATGGCAAACAGAGAGATGGTTTCAACTTTGCTCAGAAGTAATTGCCGGTTATTTTGAAACTGTACTCGAGAAAGAACCTGTAAGAGAAAATGCAATTTATCAGGGTGGTCCATCAGATGGGTGGTCATCTGCACAAAACACATCCACAATTATTAATTATTTTGGTGAAAATGGACTAGGCTATATTCCCGACAGTCCAAGTTATCTTACTGATTTTGGTGGAAACGCAACAAGGATAAATAATGATATTAATGCAGGGGCTTTTCTTTTGCAGCATCGCGATCATGGCGGCGTAACTCTTTGGGGTGAGCCATCATATAATAATTCAAATATTGCGGGCACATTGAATACCGATCTTACTTTTATCTTTTCAATTAACTGTTTAACAGGAAAGTTTAATGCCCCCGAGGAGTGTTTTGTTGAAAGGTTTCATCGTCACGAATTTGGTGCACTTGGTCTAATAGGAGCAACCGAAACTTCTTATTCATTTGTAAACGACACTTATGTTTGGGGTGCTTATGATTATATGTGGCCTGATTTTATGCCTGAAGAAGAAGAAAATCCAGTCTCAAGAGGAGTGCTACCAGCCTTTGGAAATGTTGCAGGAAAGTACTTCCTTCAAGCTTCCAGCTGGCCATATAATCAAAACAACAAAGCAGTTACTTATATGTTGTTTCATATGCATGGCGATGCTTTTACACAACTTTATTACGAAGTTCCACAGGATCTTGCAGTTAACCACAACGATGTAATATTAAGTGGCCTCGACTTTTTTACCGTAACTGCAAATGAAGGTGCGTTTATTTGTCTTACCGTTGGTGATGAAATTATTGGAACGGCGGAAGCAACAGGTTCCCCTCTTGATGTAATTATTACACCACAAGAACCCGGAACAGAAGTGGATATTGTTATTACAAAACAAAATTATTACCGATACGAAAGTACTGTTGAAGTAATTCCACCAAATGGACCTTATTGTATTTACGAAGCTCACCAATTAAACGATTCCCTTGGAAATGATAATGGTGCCGCTGAGTTTGATGAGATAGTTTTTATTAGTATGGATGTTGAAAATCTTGGTAACGAAGATGCAGCAGGTGTGGTAGTAAATCTTGAATATAACAACCCTTATTATACATTGGTTGACTCAACAGAAAGTTATGATTCTATTTTGACGGGCAGTTTGGTTACTAGGACAAATGCCTATAAAATTGTTATTGCCGATAATATTCCCGACGAAACAGAATTGATGTTTGATGTTATTGCAGTTGATGAAAAGGATTCAACATGGACAAGTAAAATGTATGTTACTGTTTATGCTCCTACAATTACACCGGGAGAAATGGTAATTGATGATTCAGAATTTGGAAATGGAGATGGGGTTCTTGATCCAGGTGAAAATGCCAATATTAAAATTGTAACAACAAACGAAGGACATTGTGTAATTAACGATGTTTTAATATCTCTGGTTCCTTATAATAATTTTATTACTGTTAACAGCGAAGATCAATTAATTTCATCACTTGGGTTCTTTGGTGATTCGTGGGTAACATTTAATATTGATGTTGCAGATGATGCTCCTCAGGCAGTTATTGCCGAAATGCATTACACAGCCACTGCTGCTGGTTACATTGTACCTAAGGTTTATTTCCCAAAAGTAGGGCAGTTTATTGAAGATTGGGAGACAGGCGGTTTTGATAAATATGATTGGGAATTAGGTGGTGATTTACCTTGGGAAATTACAATGGAGTATCCTCACTCAGGATTTTATCATGCTATTTCGGGAGACATTGGGAATCAGGAAACTTCTGAACTTTCAATTTCTTACGAAGTAATGGCTAACGATGTTATTAAATTTTGGAAAAAGGTTTCAACTGAACAGGATTTTGATGAATTGAGATTTTATATCGATGGTATTTTAATCGACAGTTGGTCGGGAAGTAGTGCTTATTCTCAGGTTGAATATCCTGTAACATCAGGTGATCATACCTTTAAATGGGAATATGCCAAAGACTATTCAGGAACAGGTGGTGTTGATGCTGTTTGGCTCGACAATATTGAACTTCCAACTATGCTGGTAACTACTGTATTTGCAGGTCCCGATGCAGAATCATGTGAGAATGCAGACTTTGCTACTGACGGAACAGCCACCAATTATAATACCGTTGTTTGGGAAACATCCGGTGATGGTTCATTTGATGATGTAAATATTTTAAAAACAATATATACACCTGGTGAAAATGATAAATTAAATGGAAATGTTGCACTTACCTTAAACATAACTGACGACGAAGGTGAAATGATAGACGAAATGCTTCTTACACTTAATTCTGCTCCTGAGGCTCCTAATATGCCTGAAGGGCCTGATTACATTGATGTCTTTAAAGTTCTAGAATCATCTTATTCTACAGTTGTTGTGGAAGGTAGTATTGGTTATTTCTGGGAACTTTGGCCGGAAGAAGCTGGTGAGCTAATTGAAAACTCCAATGAAGCAACAGTTTATTGGAATCCTGATTTTCTTGGTGATGCAACTTTAAAAGTAAGTACACTAAACGATTGCGGACAAGGCGACTTTTCTGAAGAACTAAATATATTTGTTGACAACACAGTTGGTGTTGATCAGTTAAGTTCCTCAATTGAAATGAATATTTCTCCAAATCCAAGCAATGGGGAGTTTAAATTTGACCTTAATACTGAGGATGGAGAAAATGTTAATGTTAAGATGATTAATTATTTGGGAGTTACTATTTTTGAATTGGAAAAAGTGTCAGCCCAAAATGGCTTTACTTACTATTTCAACAACAGAAATTTACCTTCTGGAGTTTATCTAATTAGTATTAATAAGAATGATAAAACCTTTAGCAGGAAGGTGATAATTAACAAATAAATAGATTTTATTCATAGTAGTACAAGTCGAGTCGGTTTTACTGGCTCGGCTTTTTTATTATTTTCGCATTTAAATATTTCAATTATGAGAACATTATCAATTTTAATACTACTATTTTCCATTTTAAAGGTCTCTGATGGTACTTCACAAACCAGCAACAACCAAGGCTTTGTAAAGGGTGAACTACTCGTACAATTAAAGACAAGCACTAATTTAGATAAGTTTTTAAATGATTATAAAACTATAGGCTTCACTGAGAAGGAAGTTGTGTCGGCTCGCTTCAATATTTATTTACTTGAATTTGATTTGACAAGAGCCAGCAACTCTTCGGCTTTAGCCGCAATAAGCGATAGTAAACTTATTGCCAATGCACAAAACAACCATTTTGTAAGTGATAGAGGAATTGATGAAGTTGAACCAAACGACCCTTATTTTAACGAACAATGGTCGTTTAAGAATACTGGACAAGGCGGTGGTCAAGTAGATGCAGATATTGATGCTACTGATGCCTGGGAGATTACTACCGGTGGATTAACTGCTGATGGCGATACAATTGTTATAGCAATTATCGATTCGGGTTCTGACCTTGGAAGCAATGATGTTAATTTTTGGAAGAACCTGGCAGAAATACCTGATAACGATATTGATGACGATAACAATGGCTATGTTGATGATTATGATGGTTGGAATGCAAAAACAAATAGCGGAAATATTATTCAGGGGAATCATGGGATTCATGTAACAGGAATTGCAGCAGCAATTGGAAATAACACAATAGGTGTTGCCGGAGTAAACTGGGGAGCAAAAGTATTACCCGTTATTGGTAGTTCAACTATCGAATCGGTTGTGGTAAAGGCTCTTTCTTATGTTTATGTAATTCGTGAAACTTATGATTTAACAGATGGTGAAGAAGGTGCTTTTATTGTGGCCGACAACTGTTCATTTGGTGTTGATAATGGTCAGCCTGAAAACTATCCAATTTGGGAAGCCATGTACGACTCGCTTGGTCAATTGGGTATTTTAAGCATTGGTGCTACAGCCAACAGAGCATGGAATGTTGACGAAGTAGGTGATATTCCTTGTGCTTTTGAAACAGAATATTTAATTACGGTTACTAACACAACTAAATACGACGCATTGTATTCAATGGCCGCATGGGGTGAAACCACAATTGATTTAGGTGCTCCGGGAACTTTGATTAAATCTTTGTATATTAATAACAATGTTGGTGTTAAAAGCGGAACCTCAATGGCTGCTCCTCATGTTACTGGCTCGGTTGCCTTGCTTTTTTCAATTGATGATGGCAAATTTATTCAGGATTTCAAAGCAAACCCTTCGGCTGAGGCTCTCAAATTGAAACAGCATATTTTAGATGGTGTTGATCCATTGCTTACTCTTGAAGGAAAAACCGTATCAGGAGGTAGACTAAATGTATTTAATTCACTCAACTTGCATATTCAGGCGGTTGGAATTGATGAAATAAATCAGAATATTGATGTAAGTGTGTTTCCAAATCCATTTGTAGAAAGCATTAGTTTTAAAACTGATATAAAAGAAGAAACAATACTTAAAATATTTGATCAATTTGGTAAACAAGTATATTTCGAACAATCAAACAATGGGTCATTTGTTTGGGAAGCATCATTAGTTTCAAACGGTATTTATTTTTATCAATTAAGAACCAATAATGGTTTAAAAACTGGTAAGTTGATTAAAACTGGTTTTTAAAGAGTTTCAATGGAAATTGGAATACTAATATTTGTAGGAGTTATTGGTGGTATGATTGCCGGCCTTTTGGGTTTGGGTGGCGGAATATTTTATATTTTACTATTGCCATATATTATTGCATCAATCGGAATTCCTACTGATCAGGTTACACCTTTTGTTGTGGCCAATTCGTTGATTGGAATAGCCTTTGCCTCGGTTATTTCTTTGCTAGTACAATTTACCGACATAAAAAAGTATTTATCAGAAATAGCTATAATTGGGATTCCGGCAGTAGCGATATCTTTAATTATTACAAAATATGTTGTGCATAGTTCGTGGTTTTCAATTGAGTTTTTCAATGTTCTCGTAATATTGTTAATGATTTATCTCTTGTTTGAGATAAGTTCAAAAAACAAGAAAAGTAATAACACAACGAATTCTTTGCCAAATAAAAAAATAAAACTCAATATTGGTTTGTTTAGTGGATTTACAGCCGGTTTGGTTTCAGCGCTAAGTGGTCTTGGAGGAGGAATTGTTATTATTCCCATATTGAATATTTATTTGAAGCAAAACTTACGTAAATCAAAAATTATATCACTGGGTGTAATATTTATGAGTTCGGCTTTAATAAGTATTCAAAATCTTCTCAGTCAGCCGCATTTTCAGCCTGATAATATTGATACTATTGGCTTTATTATTCCCAGAATAACAATTCCGCTGATTATTGGAGTTGTTATTGGTGGACCGCTAGGAGTTAAGTTAGGTGGAAAAATTTCCGACAAAACAATTAATTTGATGTTTATGTTTTTTGTGATTTTAGTTTTATTGGAAAAAATTATTGGCTTGTTGTGAAATAAATTGCATTTACTTTTTTAACCAATAAGCCGGGTTTTGCTTGCCTTTCCCTTTCCATACTTCAAAATGCAATTCCGTTTTACCATTTCCGTTGGTATGAATGCGCCCTAAAGTTTCCTTTACTTTTATATTATCACCCGCTTTAACATAAATAGTTTCGAGGTTTGAATAAACTGTAAAATAATCTCCATGTCGTATAATTACAGCTCTGTTGTTGTTGGTTATTGTGGTAACGCTTACAACTGTTCCATCAAAAATACTTCTTGCATCACTGCCCCTCGATGTGGCTATGTTAATGCCATTATTTTTAGTTTTCACTCCTTTGAGCACAGGATGGCTGTGAATACCAAAACTCTCTGAAATAACGCCTCTGTCGGTTGGCCATGGAAGTTTTCCTTTATTGCCCACAAACGATACTGAAAGTTGTTTTTCTTCGGGAGTTAGAGAAAATGTTTTTTCTCCTTTTTTTATTTTTGGCTTTGTAGCCTTGGCAATAATGTCCTCTATTTTCTTTTCAAGTTTTCGGGCTTCTTTTTCTTTTGTTCGCAATTGCGCCCTTAAGTCTTTCTCTTGTGCCTGCATTTTGTTTTTCAACAAATCTTTTTCTGCTTTCTCTCCTTCAAGTTTATAAAGTTGATCGCTTTCCTTATCCAGAACACTTTTCTTTTGTCCTTTTTGTTCTTTCAGAACATTTAAGTATAACTGTTTCTCTTCTTCCTTTTTTCTAATAGCAATTGCCTCGTCGCGGATAAATTCTCCAATCTGGTCAAGATATCGCATCCGTTGAAACGCCTGATTAAAGTCATCAGCCGAAAAAAGATAAATTAGTTTATTGTAGGATGTTTTGTATTTATAGGCAAAATATACAACTTTTGCATATTCTTTTTTGAGTTGTATTAAATCGGTATTCAGATTTTTAATGCTGTTTTCTGTAATGCTAATTTCGTTGTTGAGTATGTAGGCTTCATTTTTTAGTGTGGCAATTAGTTCGTTACGATTGTTAAGTTTACTGTTAATCAGTTTTAGTTCACCTAAAGTATTCTGTTTATTTTTTCTTGTTTCGCTAAGAAGTTTGTTGGTATAGGCAATCTCATTTTCAATCTTATTGCGTTTTTTTTGTAAATCGCTTTTGCTTTGCTGCGCAATTGTTTGAAACCCTAAAAACAGAATAAAAATACTGATTAAACCATATTTGCCCAACAAATTACTCATTCGGCTAATTTATTAATAAATCGTATTTAGAAGATATTCTAAAGGGGTAATTTTGAATGATGTTAAGTTTGGTTTTTAAAAAGTCGATATCAATTACAATATTTCTATCAGCAGTTATTTCAATCTTCATTTTTTTTGGAAAGAACTGACCATCAACTTCAAAATATTCATCGTAAGTAACCATCAGTTTTTTACTGTCGTCACCAAGTTCTTTTATATCAATTTTCTTTATACGGAAGGTTTCAGGATCAAGCCAGATATTCTGTACCAGAACTTTGGTTTCTATCTCTCCTTTTCTAATATACTTCCTAATCTTTTGCCTTTCCCTAATTGTAATACGGTAAAGGCCCCCATCAATCGATGCCTTAAATTTATTAACATCGTATTGGGTAAGGTCGTTACCCAATAGCATCGATTGTAAAATGGAATATTCAATAGTTGTGTTCAAAAGGCTATCCAAAAGTGAATACTTACTCGCAAAATAAGTTTTGTTAAGCCTATTTATAAATTTAACGGAATCGTTGGTTAGCAAAAGCCTTGCAGCCTCAATTCCCAGGGCAGGGGTGAAGGAGAGCCAAATTAGGCTATCGCTTTGTATGCGCATCTGTCCTTTGAGGTTAGTTTTACTTTTCCCTTGTACATAATCAATATTAAATCTGGAATTTAATGTATTGAAATTTACAAGATTCTCGTTCATCTTTTGATACAAATAGTCGAATCCGTATTCTTTTAATGGCTTCTTTAAAGCCGCACGGTTTATTTTACAACCACTAACAAACCAAACCAAAATCAGTACAGAAATAATTTGAACTGATGTTTTTATGCCTCTATTCATAAAAAACCACGTCTTTAATTTTTTTATCAAGCATATCAGAATAGTCCTTTTTTGTTTTGGCTATTTTCCAGTAATTCAATGCCTCTTCTTTTTTACCCAATTTAAAAAGAATATCACCATAATGCTCATTTACTACTCCGCTGTCTTCTCCCCCATTTTGTAAGGCCTTTTTAATCCATTCAAATGCTTCCTCATATTTTGACAATTGAAATAAAACCCAAGCGTAGGTATCGAGGTTATTACTGTTATAAGGATCAAGTTCAACGGCTTTTTTTGCCATAGTTTCTGCCTTGGTGAGATTTTCGCTTCGTAACGACAGATAATATGCATAATTATTTAAAACTACTGTATTTTCAGGGTTTAACCGTAAGGTATTGTCGAAGGCCTCATACGAGGCTTTGTAGTTTCCAAGTTCGTTGTAGGTGTCGCCAAGTGTTGAATAAAATTGCTCAAGCAAAGCATTATTATTTACTACAAAGTCTTTTCCTGTAACCAATTTATCTACGGCTTTTTCAAATTCCTTTTGCTGAAAATATGCTGCACCGGCAAAAAACCAAGGGAGGGGGTAGGAGGGAAAATACTCCAGGGTTTTCTCTGAGTCTTCACCAAGCTGTTTGTAGTTTTCCAGATAAAGATCACAAAATAACAGTTGCTCCCAAATGGCGTAATTGGAGCCATCAGAGTCAAGTATTTTTACAAATAAGGCTCTTGCAGTCTCATAATCTTCATTTTCAAAAAGCATTGACGCATAAAATGTTTCTGATACGGGGTCTTCCGGATAGGTGGCCTTAAGTATTTCAGAAAGTTCAAGGGCCTGTTTTTTATGTTCAGCATTAAGTTCGCCGGAATAGTAACTTACTAGAATATTTATTTTTGTACTTAGATCTAGTTCTTTGTTTGCCATTCCCAGTTTCAGTTCCTCAAACGATTTATCCAAATTGCCTTCTTTTCTATAAAAATCAGCCAAAGAAATATGGATGTAAGGATCATCGGGATTTAACTCCACAATTTTGTTGTATGCCCAAATGGCTTTCTCATTGTTTTTTATTTTTGTTGAGTATTCTGCTAAAAGAGCATAATATCTTGGCTGGTTTGGGTTGTATTCAATTAGTTTTTCATATTCCTGTACAGCATCATCTGTCTTTCCAAGTCTGTCGTAGAGATCTGCTTTTTGAGTAGAGATTCCTTCACTAATACCCATAATTTCTTCAATATCATCAAAGGCATCAATCGACTTTTTATAATCACCTGTAAAATAATAAGCAAAAGCCAGTTCCTGAAGAAATTCCAGATTTGTTGGATGTTCTTCTACTAATTCTTCGTAAATCTTAACATATTCATCATATTGATCATTGGCTTTGGCAATGCGGGCATATAATACTTTATACCATTTATTTTCCGCATTGTTGGTAATGGCAATTCCAGAAAATTCTAAAGCATCATCTTTTCTTCCCATTGCCAGTAGAAGCCTTGCTTTTTCGTAGTTGGCTGCGGCATCGGTTGGAATAACATTCAACGATTGATTAATTAGTTTGAGTGCCTCTTCAAGCTTACCTTTTTCTTTTTCGATTAATGATTGTGCAAACAAGTCGGCCTGACGGTATTTTTCTTGTTCAGTAGGTTTTTTTGGCTTTTTATCGCCCAAGGGCAAAGGATTTGCCGCAAAAGTTGTACTTAAAAGAAACAGCAATGCTATTGCCGATATTATATTTTTTAATTGCATTAAACTTGGTTTAGAATTATTTTTTACCCGTATGACCAAAGCCACCGGCTCCCCTACTGGTTTCTGAAAGAACCTCTACTTGCTGAAGTTTTGCCTGCACATGAGCCGAAATAATCATTTGTGCAACTCTTTCACCATCACAAACTTCAAAATCTTTATCCGATAGGTTAACAAGTATTACTTTAATTTCACCACGATAATCTGCATCGATGGTTCCTGGCGTGTTGAGCACCGAAATGCCGTGTTTGAAAGCCAAACCGCTGCGTGGTCTTACTTGTGCTTCGTAGCCTACCGGAAGTTCGATAAAAAGCCCTGTTGGCACAAGTGTTCTTTGCAGAGGTTTCAACACAATGGCTTCATCAAGATTTGCCCTGAGATCCATTCCTGCCGAGGCTTCGGTTTCGTATTTTGGTAGTTCGTGTTTCGAACTGTTAACTACTCTTACAATCATGGGAATTTATTTCTTTAAAAAAGGCAAAAATAAGTAATTAGGGGAATCAGAAAAAAAGAATTA